>NZ_JAQOSR010000080.1:0-38503 GCF_046718885.1 Bradyrhizobium sp. UFLA01-814
AGACCCAACACTGGGAGAGGTGCGACCGTCGGATCAAACAGATAGAAAACCGAACACCAGCCTGCGCTATCCCAGAGAGGAATATCAATTAGAGATGATATCTTACGATCGCTGTGTTTCTCACGACCCGCATTCCTCTTGAATGAACCATCGAGATCGTCCGGATCAAATCGCTTCGGCTCGGCCTGATCTGGGAGTGGCATTTGCTTGATTGCCAACCCGTGGCTCCATTCGATAGCCCGGACTAACGGAAACTCCCTCGCACCAGCAGGAGGTCTCCAATCACTCAGCAGAATCTTCGGTTCTGACCCAAATATGTTATCTTGCGCTAGGGACACTTCAGAATAGAGCAGCGCTCGCGAGAAACCTCGCTCATCTCCGGCCACCGTTTCCATATACAACTCGATGTCAGGAACGACCGCGACATGAACCATAAAGGTAGCGATTAGGCTCATTAGGCCGTCGCGATAACTCTGCCTGACCGACGCGGTTCGCGGCGGGCTGTTAGCAGAATGCCGAACACGAATGAATGCCTCGCCGTCGACGTTCTCAATTGTTGTGTCGATACCATCCGCCAAATCAGGCGTAGACTCTACAATGAGCCGCGCACTCTCACGATATAGCATTATTCTTTGATCTAGACTGGTCGCAAAAAACGCTTCGATCGTGCCCAAGACAGCTTCGGCGACCGACATTGAAGTGATCGTAGCAGGCGCCGTAAGCTCAATCTGGCAACCGAGAACCGCGGTGCGGTACACCACTTGACCGTCATCTTCGATCTGTGGGCGATCGGGCATTTGAAGCCTGCCCGGCTGGCTGAACGCTAGCTTAACGAAGTCGTCGATTTCCTCATCAGACCACTTGTCCTCAGGAAACCCTTCATTTCGCATTTCGGCGGGATAGCCCAAAGCATAAAGCAAAAAGCCTTTTGGGATGAACAACCCCAACACTTCTAATGCCTCTGGCAAACCACCCATCTGCCGCAGTTGCTTCAACGAAGCCGAGAGCAGAGCAATTCCAAGCATTCCCTCAATGAGTTGGCGCTCCTCCTCGAAACGCCTACGATGCTCCTCCGTTGTTACAAGCTGCGATGCAAGAATGCTTTTCAGTTCGAACGCCATTAAGACGTGAGCCGGACGTCCTAACCGCAACTCGATCATGATAAGCTGCTCAAGTGCAGATAGCGAAAATCTGAAAAGCTTGCCACCCTCACGAAAATAAGCGAGGCAACGCTCCGTTGCCGACAGAGCGCAGCTTCTTCCTGCCCACAAAAGCCCCGCTTTGGTGTAGGCATCCGAAAGCGCCATAAGGCAGAAGATTAGATCATTCCGATGCTCGCGCTTAACAAATCGTTCCATAGCTCGGCCGAGCAGACTGATCGCTTCGTATGGCTTATCCGCTTTTAGCTTCTGAAAGCCGCGATCTTTCAGCAGGCCGGCGCCGGCCACCTCACCCCGGCGGCTCTCAAGCTTGCCAATGATCCTTTCAAATAGTGCGTCAAACTCGGGGCTGTCGGCCCCAAGCTCGGCCAACTCCTCAATAAGATTTGCTAATCGTTCAAATGGGTAATCCCCGAGGTTTTCGGCGTCGGAGACAATTTGGTTCAGATCTCTCCAAACTTGATCTAGCGCGCCGCTATCACTGGCCTCGGTTGCGTCTTGAATGGCAATAAGAGCCAGGTTCGTCCTAGCTTGAAGTGCATTGTTGGGCCGAACCTCATCGGCAGCCAGCGTCTTAAGGACGCTGCGGATCGACTCTTTTCGCGCGTCGATCTTTGCCTCCTCCGTCGACAAGACGCCTCGGCGCACTTGGCTGAGCAGGACCATCCAGAGATTTAGTGCCAGCTCAACTTCCTCCATCTGATCGGACTTCAGCGCAAAGGACTCAATCGTGTCGTAGAGGGAGTTGAGGTATCGATAGTCATCAAACCAAAAAATGAGCGTCCAAGCGTAGTTGTATGCAATCCGGAGGCGCTGCCCCGTGTTGTCGGGATCGGTTGCAAGTCGATCGGCCCTGATAAATAGGCCATCGATCTCCGTCCTCGGTCGCCCTAATCCGCGCGCAAGAAGCGCAGCACGAAGAGAGTCCTCTACAAGCTGATATCGGGCGCCTCGATAGGAATCTGAATCTCCAATTCGCTGCTCCAACTCCTGCAATTCTTGCTGGCGCTCAAGGTCGGCAGGTCCAATCTCTTTAGATGACGTCGAACGAAGTTCTTGAATATTCAGGGCTTCGACGGCGATGTCGGTACGCCCGTTCTCGATAACAGCCTTTGTGATCCAAGAGCGATCAAGGATCGTAACCGCGATGCCCGTTTCTTTGGTAAGCGAATCCTCGCTTTCACTTCGTGACTTATCTGGGGCAAACTGGTTTGTGATAAAGTAGATGCGCGAGTATTCTCGGTCGGTCGACGCGATGTTGCGAACGTCGCTGGCTACTTTGCCTTTCCAGTCCTTCTTTGAGCTAAAGGCAAAGGCCCATCGCTCCTTTCCGGCTCTTGGGTCACTTCCAATCCATAGCTCGCTGATTTCGCTCGACACAGGGATGGTTTCGCTATCCGCCTTGCTGTCCCCGCCGCCAGTTGGCCCAGTTTGTGGACGAAGGTTGGGGCAAATCTCCTTCTCGGCGAGACGCCTTGCGAAGTATGCAAACTCGGTTTCTTGACTTCGGTTTGTGATTGTTTCGAGGTGATACTCAAGGAGACCCTTCGTAAGCTCGACTGAGCTCGCAACGGTGGAATCTGAGTACAAGTCTGGGTGCCGGCCACGCATATAGGTCACCGGATCGACTTGGCTAAAAGAACGAGGTTGATCCTCGCGATTTTGCGTAGGCATTTCTCTCCCGTATTATCGCGTTCGCATAAGCGAGTTACATCGGTTACGCCTTCCGACCACGCCAATATTTTTCGTAATCCGGGCCTCTCGAATTCGGCGGGACAGCCGGCTCGGCGACCGTAATCGGAACAGGCGCAGGCAAGCCAGGACCTATGATGATCGCTTCACCGGGTGATAGCGTGGGAATGAAAAGAGCAGCGTTCCTATCTAGATCACCGCACGCTCGTTCTACCGCCTGGCGGTCCTCGTCGTTCGTTAATCGATGAACGATCAGCGTCCCCAACTGGCTGAGAACCTCTGCGGGAACGTCTCGCGGGCGCTGCGTAGCCATCACGCAAGTTAGACCGTATTTACGTCCTTCCTTCGCAATAAGTCCGAAGGAGTCTAGTTTCACACTGGCGTACTCGTCGCCAATAACTCTGCCCAAGAATTGGTGAGCTTCGTCAAGGATCACGATCAACGGACGATCGCGAAACTTGTCAGCGCGTGCCAATCCCAACAGAAATCGGCCAATGACATTGATCAATACCTCGCGGGTATTGTGCTCAAACCTCACATTCTTGAACGATACTCGAACAACATCGTCCTCCTCGGAATCAATGAAGTTCGTCAAGATGTCTGCCAAAGAAGGGCCGACCGCAGCGAAGAGGCAAGCAAGCTCGCTCGAATGTACCAGCGTCCCGATTCGGGTATTTAGGCCCTCGCAATAGCTTGTTGCCTGCGGATCGATGCCGCCCCAACTACCGCTGTTCTCGCGATCAGTATTGTATACGCATTCGGCTTGCAATTGATCTTGCAGGTCCTCAATCGCGAAGTCGCAGTAGGGATTGTGGAGAGCAATCTTGTGCTGGTTCAACGCGACGATCCACGGCTTGCGCGGCCGTTGGAGCTTAACCAAGAGGCGCTTTTCAAAGATGGCAAGTGTCTGTGACACCCCGCCGAGGATTCTCACGAGTTTGAGGCTTCGTATGGCTTCCCGCAGCTTCGGGCCTTGTGTCTGTCCCGAGGGTCGAAATAAAGCAAAGAGGTCTTCCTCAGTTGTTTGCGTGTATGGGAAATGAACCTGAACGGTGCCCGGCTCATTTCCATCGAACGCATAGTGCTTAGCGATCGAAGGCAACCCGGCAAATTCCCCTGTCGGGTCGAATAGAATAGCTTTGCCGCCAACCGCCTTAATCTGTGAGATCAGCGTCGCAAGTGTCCAACTTTTGCCACCACCCGTTGCGCCGAATACCCCGCAATGTCGACCGAAAAGCTGCTCCGGCAAGAGCTTCATAGGCACAGAGGCGCCAGCATCCAGTGTCCCCAACTCAAGCGAAAGGCGGTCATCCGTACTGAGCGCGCTCGCAATTAACTCCCCAAAGCGGGCCGGATCAGCGAGATATACGGAGTCACCGACACGTGGATGAGTACGAAGACCTCGCACGAGTTTAGATTGCCTATAATCAACCGATGCGAAGATAAGAATCTTCCCAACCGGATGAGTATCTTTGGGTTTGCCCAGGGAGGGCTCGATGGTCAGGCGCTCCGCCTCGGGAATGGCTACCTCGATGATGCGGCCAAGCAATTTCGTCATCTCGCAATCGATGAAGACGAAATCGCCTACAGCCCCGCGCGCCAAAGCACGTTTCTCGGGTTGCGCGCGAGCAAACGGCATGTTCGCCTGAACCATCGTTGCCGTGACGACGCTCACCGTTCCGAGATATCGATCGGGATCGACTAGGCTGTGGCTAGACACCCGAGCCCCCTACCGATAGCTCGCGCAGGCGCGCCATCCGATCCATGTGACGCTCACGGTCGGTTTCAGCAACGAGATCTGGCAGCGCCGCCGACAGATCTTCAAATCTCCCGTTGAGCAGCGTAATTCGTTGATCACCGATTTCCGCAAGCCGCCTAAACGCATCAAAGAATGCATTTCCCGAAACCCGCGCGGGGGCCGCTAGCGGGATCAAATGCTCATTCCCCTCCAACGGTGCATCCGCGAGAAAGCCTACGTCGCAAACGACGAGCCGCATTGTCATGTTTGCCTCTAGGGCTGCCAATACCGGCCTTGCAATATGGTCGTCATTGAAACCAAAACCCGAGACGACGAGCGTTGTATCCGGCTCGCGCAACGAAGATTGGAATGCGCCCATCATATCGAGGTAAGGAGCCTCAAAAGCCTCCTGATACTTGCTGTCCCTTGGATAGATGAGCACTGGCTCTCCGAGGCTTGCGTCCTTCGATCTGTAAATGGTCAGCCCTTTTCGTCGCCAATCGATCGAGCCGTGAAGCTTGTACAGGTGAAACACGTTCTCGATGTAATCGGGAGCGTCGCTTTCGCCCTCGCGTCGCACAATGTCATACGTGTAATGGGCGCGATCATAGGTTTGAGGTGCCGAGTGAGAAAAACCATCCGTCACTACGAACTGCTGCTCGCGGGCTGCACCTTCAAAGCAGAGATCGTAGTTTGTTGTGAAAATCCTCGCTCGTGACTTGCGAACGCTTCGACGCGCTAGCTTTCTCACAAAATTACGGTGGCTAGCTAGGTCAGTTTCCTGGCCCACGAAGTCGACGCGCTGTAGGATGGCCCGCTCCGCATCGACGATAAATGCTGTGATCTCGGCTGCGTCGTCGCCGGCCGGAAATAGGACACTGTGCAGCTTGCACAAGGTAAGCAGCTTTTCGATGTTCTTTTTAAGGTCCGCGGCGCTGGGAATTTTTGCGATGACCGCTGCGAGACGAGCAGGGGTGACTGCGGCCTCCACGGCATCCCAAAGGCCGACCATGCTTGGCGCTGTCGGGCCGCTCACATTCCTTGCGCAGAAAGAAGAGCCTGCACCTGTTAGAACCATAAGATTACTGGCGTTCAGTGCGCCGTGTAGGGCCATCTCGACGGCATTGTGCGAGCCAGGCGCGCTTATCCGGCCTTGATCATCCTTGACATCGTCGTGTGCACGCCAACCTTGCTTCGGCTCAAAAAGCCGAAGGTTAGTCGCCGACGACTGCAGATTTTCCCAGTAGGCCATGCGTGGTCCTTTCAACCACGACGATAGCGAGCCGGAATCGAATTTTCATGTGCCAAACATGTGCCATGTACAGAATTGTAGCGTGCGGCAATCCGTCGGACGGGTTCAGCCTAACCTTATGACAATAATAGGCTTTTGATCGAAAGAGATGGGAATGCGTGGCAAGCGCCTGCAATGCATAGAAAAGCCCGCCAAAGGCGGCCTAATTTTTTGAAATATCTAAAGAATTTTGCTGCGGGGATAGGATTTGAACCTATGACCTTCAGATGATGAGCCTGACGATCCCTGGGCCCCGAAGTTAGCGCCTGCCGAAGAGACGCAGCCGAGGGACCAGCGCCGTACAAGAGAGGCTCTCTTCGACAACCCAGCCGTCTCCCATTAAGTCTCCCGATGAGCCCCGACGCTTTCTGAGGCCTATATTGGGCCTGTTGAGAACAAACGCGTGCCAATCAAGACCTGACAGAGAGGGGCACGGAGCCTCGGTCGCCTTCCGATTTCAGGATTCCACAAATAGTTTAGTGATGGGCACAGAGAGCGCCTGTGCGATTCTCGCCATGACCAACAAACTGGGATTTCGGCGGCCCCGCTCAATGCCGCCGACGTAGGTTAGATCTATTTGTGCCTCGAATGCGAGTTCCTCTTGCGTCATGCGCCGCGATTGCCGCAGTCGTCGCACATTTCCTCCTACGATGCTGCACCAATCCTGCATTGCAGGATCGGGCATCATGAGGCATATAGTCTCTAGGGAATATAGTCCATATCGCCTCTTTTTTGCGATATAGACAGCGCGCAACTATCGAGACGTTATGAAGCCTCAAGCGTCCGACCTAGAACCGTTCATTGAAGCACCCGGTGCGACCTCGCCCCACGCCGATGTGTACCGGTTTGGGTATCGGTTGGGCGGGGCAGTCGTTTCGGCCGTAGATCTACCTTCAGAGACTGTCGAGAAACTCTTACTCTCGAAAACTAGGCCGTCGGTGCGCATTACCCCATGCGGCGAGATTGTCCCAGGATGTTCAATTCCGAATGTTCTTGGTGAAGTTGGCCAGGTAGCGGAGGTCGTCTTTTCGATTGATGATCTCATGAGAGAAACATTGAGTGTGGAAACGCTGCGAATGGAAGAGGCAACCCCGGAAGACCTCGCGCTTCTATTCAGCCGACTCGAACGCGCGATCGCCTTGGTAAGAACTGCCATCGATCGGGCATCTAGTTATTGACCAAACCCGGCCTGCAAGAGGCCTTAACACTATCGAGCAACGACAGAACAGCGGCTAGACTACGCGTGAGCTCGGCTGATATCGGTGCTGTACCTCGGACCGGATCGCGTCTTCGGTCACCAGGCGCTTGCCGCCGATGCCTACCTCTTCGACGATGCCGGCCGAGTTACGCATGAGGCGGCAGGCCTCGCCGAGATCGCCGAATGCCTGCGCTAACGTAACGATCGCCTCGTCGATACCGGACGGCTTAAGTTCGGTCGCATCCAAGAAAGGGGACAGCTGGCCCGGTGTCGCAACTAACACCTTGTCTTTGCCGGGTACCAGGTCAAATGGCCCCCAGAGTGTCCACCACCGGCCACGCCAGCTGGCGGTTTCAGGTCCCGGAGCGCCGAGATCGTGAATGGTTTTTAGGATGTGGATCACGCTCTCGAACCAAGCGTTCGCGAGACCGTCTATGGCGTTTGTGAGGATACTAATCGCTATATCCTGCTCCGGCAGAGCCACCGTGCGCGTCAACGTTCCCTGGAAGCCACCGGCATGACCGACCCAGCTCCACGGCCCAGGCGGGCCGGAAATCGTGCCTAGACCGTAGTAGCGCTCAAGTTGCGAATAGGCATCACGCCAATGGCGTCGCGTCATCTCGCGGCGGCTTGCCCCCGTCAAAATGCTCGATTGGGCGCCGGGAGAAAGCTGACCGATAAACCGCGCGAGGTCGCCGGCGGTTGCCGTGAAGCCGGTCGCCGACGCCATATCGTTCGTCACATTTACCCCCGGGATTACGAAGCGCCGACCGTAGGGCTGGCGCGTGGAGTGGCCACGGGCCAATGGACGACAGACGCTCGGATCGAAGTCAGGCGTCGTCTCTGTGAGACCGACTGGGATGACGACATGATCATAGATCCAGCGGCCATAGGGTTCACCCGTCACCTTCTCGATAACTTTGCCCAGCAACGCGAAACCGTGATTGGAGTATTTGAACGTGACGCCCGGCGCGAGGGGCTGTGGCGCGGAGAGATCGGTGCGAAACTCCGCCTCACTGAGAAAGGGCCGGCGGTCCGAGAACTGACCGCTGTCAGGTCCGTCGCGGGTCAGGCCGGCCGCATGCGAAAGCAGCTGCGAAATGGTGACGTCGGAAACCTCCGGCGTAAGATTTGCCAGATACTCACCCAGCGGGTCGTCGAGCCGAATTTTATTGTGCTCGCGCAACAACATGATCCCGGCCGCCGTGAACGCCTTCGAATGCGAGGCAACCCGAAAGCGATGACGAGGGGTGAGCGGTTCGCGGGTTGCAAGATCGGCCATGCCGCTCGCGTGTTCGAGCAGCACCTGACCTTTGTGAGCGATCGCCAGCGAGACACCTGGCTGATCGAATAATTCTCGCTGATAATCAATCCATGTGGGGATGTAGCCGAGAGCAGAAGAGAGCCAGTCTGACATGGATGCTCAGAGCCTATCGGAAGTGAAAACTTTTTGGCCGTTCTTCGACACATTGCAGGCTGGATCGAACGCGCGGTCAAGCCTCGATTCACGCCCCCGTCTTATTGTCCCATTTCGCTATCCTTTCGAAGTGCGCGCGCACCTTGCCTCCGAGAAGCTTCGATGGGTGCCATACAATAGCGGCCGATCGAGACGGTGCTGAGAACAGTTGGACGTGACATGGAAGCGGCCGTTGCGCGGCGGGATCCGTCGACATGGAGGCCCATTCCGAGAAATTCGCCTGCCCTGTTGCCCGCGAGATTCCGGAATTCTTCGGACGACATAACCAGAACGGAGCATGCAGACGAATTTCAAAAAGAGTTTGCGCCGCTTGAGCACGTTATGGCGACACGAGGCTTGTCAACGGCGCTAACTCTTGGATGTACAGACAATCACTTGGCCGCCCTTTGGCGACAGTGCTTTTATCTTGCCATCCGCCCTCTGCACTCTCCCACCTCTTCACGCTGCTTCTCTTTGCCGCGACAGGATCCGCTAATCCACGCCCCAGCGTTCCGTGCGCAGCCGTTTAGCCAGAGTGAAAGGCAATCCCAGCGCTGAAAAATTCGAGGCAAACGCACATGGGAGACCCATGTTTGCCGACGCTTTTTCGGAGCGCAGCCGCCCAACGGAAGCAAAGAAATCCGGCCGCTCAACGTGCGCGGAAGTCACCAAATGGAGCCCTCCAGCGCCTACCAACCAGCGCAAACTCTGCTGGCGATGAATTGATTATTGGCGCCTGGATCAGACGAAAATCGGTCCAGCGGCTTTCACGTCGGCGGCAAAAATGCAGTCCACGAACGCAATTCTTGCGTCGAAATAGCGCGTGTTACGTCGCCTGGTCGGCCGGGCTCGCGGCGTCCCAGCACGATCCAGCCAGTGGTATTCCTTCGGCCGGCGAAGCGTCGATTTGGGTTGGGGGGCACAAGCCGCGGAGACGTCCGGTGGCGAGCTGCCGTGGTGCCAGCCATTTGAACGGCGAGTACCGGGCGAGAGTACCCTCTCGGCCAGCTTCCGCTATGCGCTTGTCTCGGGATGCATCAGCGACCGCCGAGCAGAACAGGCTCGGCAGCCGCCCCGGATCGGATGTAAGAAATACTCCCAGATTGGCGGAGAAAACCGTCAGCGCTTGGAGCTGGAGCGCTCAATCTCCGCGAACAAATCCGCCTGGACCGGCGGTTCAACGAACCGAATTCCAGCCTTTGCCTTGGCCGCAACCTCGGCGATGATTGCGTCCTGTCGATCGAGCGGCGCGCGCTTTTCGGTCCACAAAGCGCGCAGCTCGGCCTCCGGATCGGTCGGCGATCGAGCCTTGTTGCGTGGCAACTCTTCAAAGTTGGCGCAGACGATTTCCACGTTGGGAGCCACGCCTTTCCACACGTCGCGGTGGTAGGAGCAATCGACGCCGCAGCCAGCTTCCAGATGGATTCCGGTCTGTTCTGCGAACTTCAGATAGTCCTCGCTCTTGCGCTCGCGGTAGCATTGCACGCCGCTATACTCGAACGGCGCGGACATCTGCGGGATGATAAATGCGCCATAATCGGCTATGTCGGACGCGATATCGATCAGGTGAAATTCAAACGAACGCCCGGTGTAGCGCGGTCCGCTTCCGCTCCTCGGAGTGGCTCCAAACGGCGGATTCGCAATCGCGCAACCGAAATGGCCGAGCCCCCTGAGATCGAAATCGAACACGTCGGCACAGATCCATTTCGCCTCCGGCAGCACCTTGCGACCGACCTCGACATAGGCCGGATTGCGCTCGATACAGAAGATTTCCCTCTCGGGGGCGCCCTGGCCGCGCGCGTAATATCCTCGCCAGAAGACATGGAATGCGAGCACGCCAATCCCGGCACAAAGGTCGATTGTCCGACCGCCACAGGCATCGATGGCGAAGTCGCCGGCAAGGCCTGAAGGGGTAAAGAATGCGCCCGCCGACCCGTTGATGTGGTTTGCCCCCTCGTGCCAGTTGTCCAGCACGAACGCGCGTTCATCGTAGGTGAGGACTTCCTTCTTGAGCAGCTCGACGGCCTCGGCATGCGCCTTGGCCTCGACTTTCGTCAGTTTAGCCATCGTCAAATCTCGCTCCTGGAGCCCTGAAGGGCCGCTTGAAAACCGCGCAGCGCGCATGGCCTTCGCCATGCCGCCTGCCCGTCGGCGAGACCGGGGTTTCGGGGGCAAGAGCTTGTTTCGGCGCCATCAGAGCGGCGCGAATCCGATAGTGCGCAACGCGGTTGCACCGAGCGGCGGAGCCGCGACGTGCGGCCGACTTGCTGCACCGGAGGACGACAGAAGCTCTTGCAGGGGGTGAGGGGCAGCGCCCCTCAAGTCCCCCTCCTTGCGCAAAATGCCCCAGAGAAAAATTCTCGAGTTTGCGCTTGCTGTCGTGGCCGTAGACCGCTGAAAGGCAGACAGATCGAGTGCGGCTCGGCGTCCGATTGCTCACGCCCGGAAAGCTCGATCAAGCAAAAAAATTCGTCCAGGCTACAGGCAATGGCAATCGAGAGCCGGACACCTGGAGACAAGAAAGAGGCTCCCGCGTGAAGCGCGGGAGCCCAATAACTCGGGCTAGTCTCCGGGATTCCAGATGAGAAAGAAGCCGTTGTCATCGCCCAAGCCGACGGCCCGGCCAAGGTTGGCATAGAGCTTGCGAGACCCAAGTTCAGGTGCCGCGAGTGACAGGCTTACGTAGTCCTTGCCGCTGCTCTCGCCGCGGCGGATCCAGCCGGCGCCGATCTCAACCCCCTGGGCGATGATGCGGAAATCTGGCTGAGCCTCAGTCGACTTGCCGTTATTGGGAACGATGTCGATATGGGCACGGATCGACAAGGTCTTGAGTTCGCCCCTGTAGCCGCCGTTGTCCGTGCGGGTGACGAATCCGATTGCAGTCATGGTCTGTCTCCTTCGCTGCCGCAGGGCCGATCCCCTGCGATGGCGAGACCGTCATGGGGAGCGAAACGCGATTGAACCCATCGGGGCGAGGCGCAGCGGCGCACCCGAGAGAGCTCTTTTTTTGCAGCGGAGCGGCCGCGAGGAGCCGGCTTGCCGGCGGGGAAAAAAGGAGCTGGCGAGGGTTTCAGATAGCGGGGCGCTTCCCATAGGTCATCACGTCCACAAGCAGGGAATCGTCCATCGAGGCAGCCACAGGACAGACATTGACTGCAATCGGAGACGCCGAACCGATCGTCCCAGGCGGCGCGTCGGGCCAATGCACGACCTGTCAAATCTGCCAGTACCCGCAGAACATCCGACCCGATAGAATCGCCAACAACCACCGAATATTGGGAGCCGGATCGGCAAGGCTTATTGGTTGGCGTGTGGATCGCAGTCAACCAACGGCCTATCAAAGGGTTCAGCTTAGCCCAGCGTGTTTCGCCCGCGCCAACGACGGCAGCGGACATTGGCCAGTCAAGAAGCCAGCCGGAACGAAGAACGAAAATGAGGCCTCGCAAAAGTGATCAGTATCCGCACCTAGGATAACGCTGGCGCTCCCGTCTCAGGCATTCCTTCTGTCCGCTTATGTCGGCCCAAACTGCGGCTCGTCGCAATTGAGATGCCGTCCATGGGTTGATTGTATGTGCCGATGGGCACTGATGACCTTGAGACGTCCAGCGCAAAGGGGCGCGTTAGCAGACGCCGCACGTTAGTGCTTTCGCCGATCGCGATTTCACTGACATGATCGATACATCAAAGCAGCGCGAAGCTGTTGGCCTCCACGATCCACTCCGGCTTTCTGTAGCGGCGGCCGTGGCATTTCCCGATGGTTCGATGACCGCTTCCGGGTTGCGAAGAGAAAGTGCTCGCGGAAGGCTCATCGTCGAACGCATTGCGGGCAAGGATTACACGACACTCTTTCATATAGAGAGAATGAGGGAATTATGCCGCGTCCGAGCAAAGGAGCCCGGCTCTACAGACGCAAAGCCCGCTATCGCGAAGGCAATCTCGTCGCCCAGTCTGTTTGGATTATCAAGGACGGAGACCGGCATATCGCCACAGGATGCATTGCG
Organism: Bradyrhizobium sp. UFLA01-814; assembly: GCF_046718885.1. Taxonomy (NCBI): domain Bacteria; kingdom Pseudomonadati; phylum Pseudomonadota; class Alphaproteobacteria; order Hyphomicrobiales; family Nitrobacteraceae; genus Bradyrhizobium; species Bradyrhizobium sp. UFLA01-814. The sequence continues at coordinate 12,537 of NZ_JAQOSR010000080.1, forward strand.
AGCGCGTCTGAAACAAAGCCGCCGCAGAAAGCAGAGCAAGCGCTAGCAGACTACATCGCTCAAAAATATCAACCGGAGCGCAGCCGACGCGATATCGAGGACATCGATTGCGCTGACGTGCTGTCGATCTATTTGACCGATATCGGCGAGCCAGGTGACCAGTTTGAAATCGAAGCGAGGATCGACCGGCTCAACGATTTTTGGGGCGGCAAGAAGCTGTCGGCAGTGAACGCGCAATCCTGCGCAGCTTACGTCAAACATCGCGGTAGCAAGGGCGGCGCGCGCCGTGACCTCGAGACTTTCCGCGCTGCGATCAACCATCATGCAAAAGAGGGCTTTCACCGGGGCACGGTTCGCGTGTCTCTCCCGCCGAAAGGCGAGGCGCGCGATCGGTGGCTGACACGCACTGAGGCGGCAGGCCTGGTTTGGCAATGTTGGCGCTATCGCGAGAAGCAGACGATCCACGCCGGCAGTTCAAAGGGCGACCCGGTACGGACAGACCGCCGACCACTGCGACACGTGGCCAGATTTATCCTGATCGGCCTCTACACCGGCACCAGAGCCGGCGCGATCGCGGCGGCATCGCCATACCAGGAGCTTGGGCACTCGTACGTTGATCTGGAGCGTGGTATCTTCTACCGCAGGCCGATCGGGAAGCGAGCCACCAAGAAGCGTCAGACGCCAGCTCCACTTCCGCCCCGGCTACTGGCTCATATGCGTCGTTGGAAAGACCGGAAGCTGATCAGCACCTGCTTCGTCGAGTTCAACGGCAAGCCGGTGGCTTCCGTGAAGAAAGGCTTCAAATCTGCCGTGGATCTGGCCAAGCTACCCGGGAAAGTCACTCCGCACACGTTGCGCCACACGGCGGCGACCTGGCTGATGCAGCGCGGCGTGCCGATCTGGGAGGCAGCCGGGTTCCTCGGCATGTCGTCGGAGGTCCTGCAGGATACCTATGGCCATCACCATCCCGATCATTTGCACGGGGCGGCAGCAGCCATTGGCCAAAAAGCGAGGTATGTTTCGGTGGTCAAATCGGTGGTTGACTCGGGAACAGCCACCGATGAGAACAAAAAACCTAAGGAAATCTGGTCGGAGTGGCAGGATTCGAACCTGCGACCCCTGCGTCCCGAACGCAGTGCTCTACCGGGCTGAGCCACACTCCGACTGAGGGCCGGCTTATAGCGTCGGGTTTCGGGGACCGCAAGGGACCACAGGGCACCCAATTGAGGAATCTAGTCACAGTGGATACAGGTCTGAAAACGCACGTTTTGTCCGCTGGCGCCGCCGCCACGGCAACCGCCGCCGGGGTCCTGGCCGAGGGCGGCCTGGTGGCGTTTCCGACCGAGACGGTTTATGGCCTCGGCGCCGATGCTGGCAACGCCGCCGCGATCGCCCGGCTTTACGAGGCCAAGGGCCGGCCGGCCTTCAATCCCCTGATTGCCCATGTCGCCGATCTCGGCGCCGCCCGCCGGATTGCCCTGTTCAACGGGCAGGCCCTGCGATTGGCGGACGCGTTCTGGCCCGGTCCCCTGACCCTGGTGCTGCCGAAGGCGCTCTCCTGCCCGGTTGCGGAACTCGCGACCGCCGGGCTCGATACGGTCGCCATCCGCATCCCGGCCCACAAAGTGGCGCGCGACATCATCAAGGCCTTCGGCGGTGCCGTGGTAGCGCCGTCGGCCAATCTCTCCGGCCATGTCTCGCCGACCACTGCCGAGCATGTGAACGGCGATCTCGCCGGTCGCATCGACCTGATCGTCGACGGCGGGCCGGTCGAGGTCGGCGTCGAATCCACCATCGTCGGCTGCTTCTCCGATCCGGTGCTGCTGCGGCCGGGCGGGCTGACGCGCGCCGAGATCGAGCGCGTGCTCGGCCACCCCTTGCAGTCGCCGCCGCAAGACGCGGAAAGCGACGCCCAGCCGGTTGCCCCCGGCATGCTCGCCTCGCACTACGCGCCACGGACACCGGTCCGGCTCAACGCCGGCGACGTCCATGTCGGCGAAGCCTTGCTGTCGTTCGGGCCAGCCAAGGTCGCGCGGCGCGAATGCGCCTCGGTGGAGATGAACCTGTCCGAGCGCGGCGACCTGGCCGAGGCCGCCGCCAATCTGTTCGGGTACCTTCGCACCCTCGACAAAAGAAACGCGGATGCGATCGCGGTGACGCCCATTCCCGAGGACGGGTTGGGCGAAGCCATCAATGACCGGCTGCGCCGCGCGGCCGTTGGGCGGTAACAAGCATGACCCGGACCGGAACGGCCGCGTTAGCGCCAAGTGGGAACCGGTTTTCCCTCGCGACAAACGCGAAGCGTTTGCCCGAACGGCATGCTTAGGCAAAGATCCCCGACTGAGTGAAAGACCAAGAAAAAATGAACATCGTCCAATCAGCGGTGCCGCCGCTTCCGCCCGAATTGCTTGAAAAATTCCGCGCCATCGTCGGCGCGAAATATGCGGTGACCGACGCAGCCGACATCAAGCCTTACGTCACCGAGGAGCGCGACCTGTTCCACGGCCGCTCGCCGCTGGTGCTGCGCCCCGGTTCGACCGCCGAGGTCGCCGCGATCTGCAAGCTTGCGACCGAGCACAGGATCGCGCTGGTGCCGCAGGGCGGCAACACCGGCCTAGTCGGCGGCCAGACGCCGCACAATGGCGAGGTCGTGGTCTCGCTGCGGCGGCTGGACAAGATTCGCGACATCGACGTCGAATCCAACACCATGACCTGCGAGGCCGGCGTGGTGCTGCAGATCGCGCAGCAGAAGGCAGCCGACGTCGATCGGCTGTTTCCGCTCTCGCTCGGCGCAGAAGGCAGCTGCACGATCGGCGGCAACCTCTCGACCAATGCCGGCGGCACCGGAGCGCTCGCCTATGGCGTGGCGCGCGAAATGGCACTCGGGCTCGAGGTCGTGCTGGCTGACGGCCGCGTGCTGAACGCGCTGTCGAAGCTGAAAAAGGACAACACCGGCTACGATTTGCGCAACCTCTTCATCGGCGCAGAAGGCACGCTCGGCATCATCACCGCGGCGACGCTAAAGCTGTTTCCGCGGCCGCGTGCGGTCGAGACCGCCTATGTCGGTCTGAAGTCGCCCGCGGCCGCGCTCAAGCTGCTGTCGATCTCGCGCGATCAAGCGGCCGGTGCGTTGACGAGCTTCGAGTTGCTCGCCGACGTCGCGGTCGACTTCTCGATCCGCCACGGCATCGATATCCGCGATCCCCTGACCAGCAAGCATCCCTGGTACGTGCTGATGGAATTGTCGTCGTCGCGCGACGATGCACGCGACACGCTCGAGGCGATCCTGGCCCAGGGCATGGAGGACGGCATCGTCGACGACGCCGTGATCGCCGCCAATCTGAGCCAGCGCCAGGCGTTCTGGAAGCTGCGCGACGAGATGTCGGCGGCGCAGAAGCCGGAAGGCGGCTCGATCAAGCACGATATCTCGGTGCCGGTCGCCGCCGTGCCCGCCTTCATCGAGGAGGCCAATGCGGCGGTGGTGAAGCTGATCCCGGGTTCGCGGCCGGTGCCGTTCGGCCATCTCGGCGACGGCAACATCCACTACAATGTCAGCCAGCCGGTCGGCGCCAATGCGGCCGACTTCCTGGCGCGCTGGCACGACGTGAATGCCGTCGTGTTCGAGATCGTGCTGCGGATGGGCGGCTCGATTTCGGCCGAGCACGGCATCGGCGTGCTCAAGCGCGACGAACTGCCTGACGTCAAGGACAAGGTCGCGATCGAGCTGATGCGGCAGGTCAAGGCGATGCTCGATCCGCTCGGCATCATGAACCCGGGCAAGGTGCTGTGACCGCGCAGGCGACGATGCCCTCCTCCTCTGCCTCCCTCGCCATTGCACCGATCACCGATAACGACATCGCCGATGTCGTCGCGCTGTGGCAGGCCTGCGGCCTGACGCGGCCGTGGAACGATCCTGCCGCCGACATCGCGCTGGCGCGGCGCGGACCGAACTCGGCCGTGCTGGTCGGCCGCGACGCCAATGCGATCGTCGCGACCGCGATGGTCGGCCACGACGGTCATCGCGGCTGGGTCTATTACGTCGCGGTCGATCCCAACCGCCAGGGCAAGGGACTTGGCCGCACCATCATGGCAGCGGCCGAGGACTGGCTGCGCGCCGCCGGCGTGCCGAAGCTGCAACTGCTGGTGCGGCGGGAGAACGCCAAGGCCGGCGCGTTCTACCAATCGCTCGGCTATGACGAATCGACCTCGGTGATGCTGGCCAAATGGCTCGACGGTCGCGAAGCGACGCCGTGAGAGAGTTGAGGATCAACGCATGAGCATCGCCGACCGCGTCCGCGTCAAGGACGTCGAGCTGCTCTCGAAGCGCCGCTACGAGCTGAAGAGCGCGACGTTCGATTACCGGCGCGCCAACGGCGAATGGCAGACCCAGGTGCGCGAGGTCTACGACCGCGGCAACGGCGCGGCGCTGTTGCCCTACAATCTGACGACCCGCAGCGTCGTGCTGGTGCGCCAGTTCCGCTACCCCGCCTTCGCCAACGGCTATGACGGTCTGCTCATCGAGGCTGCCGCCGGCATGCTCGACGATGCCGAGCCGGAAGCACGCATCCGCGCCGAAGCGGAGGAAGAGATCGGCTACCGGCTCGCGCATGTGCGCAAGGTGTTCGAGGCTTTCACGTCTCCGGGCGCGGTGACCGAGAAGCTGCATTGCTTCGTCGCCGAATACGACGCCGCGATGCGCATCGGTGACGGCGGCGGGCTCGCCGACGAGGGCGAGGACATCGAGGTGCTCGAGCTCTCGATCGACGACGCGCTCGCCATGATCAGCGACGGGCGCATCGTCGACGCCAAGACCATCATGCTGCTGCAATACGCCGCGCTGCATCTGTTCAGGTGAACGCCGCCTCGCCCCGAGGCTTGCCGGGGCCTTGCGGCCTCGCGCACTCAACGCTTTAGACTAGCTATCCCCGTCATCCCTGCGCAATGGCTATGCCATTGTCGCTGGAGGTGCGAGCCTCTTCGGCGAGCCTCGAAGGATGAATCGGCCACCAGCCGGGCCGTGCATCCTTCGAGACGCGCGAAGACGCGCTCCTCCAGCGACAAAGGCCAAGCCTTTGCGCGGGGATGACGGGAATAAACTGAACGAAATGCTCTACCGCATCGTGATCGCAAGGCCGCTCAGATCGGCGTTGGCCATCAGACCGACCTGGTGTCCGGTCAATTCAAGCACCGCCCCCTTCTGATTGGTCAGCACGATCGCGCGCGCGCCGCGTCCGACGGCAAGCCCCGCGCCGGCCGCACCGTAGACGCCGGCAACGTCGGACGGACGGTTGATGTTGCTGACGCGGCCGCGCAGCACGGTCTTGGAGCCGCCGAACACCAGGCCGTAGTCGAGACCGCCGGTGGAGAGCCGGTAGGAGCGGCCGCGGAAGGTCAAGACGCCGCTGCCGCCGGAGCCGCCGATGATCCATCCGGCCTTGTAGATCGTGAGCGTCACGAAGCCGCTGTCGGCACGGGCGGCGGAAGAGAACGCAAGGCCGGTGAACGCCAGCAGCGCCACCAGCGCGGCGCGAAGGGTGGATGAAAATTTCATGTGCGGTCTCCCCAGGATTTGCTCTCGTCGATTTGTTCGCGTCGCGACACGGCTGCGAATCGCGATGCTCCGACTGTAACAAGCGCGTAAACAGGCGCAATTTGGCACAGCGATGGCCGATTTGCTGATGGGTGCTTTCGCACGACCAGTGTTGAACCTGTTCCCGGGGTTGCAACACTCACTGCATGTCCGGGGCGATCGGCCCCTGAGCTCCAGGATTGCCCCGTGGAGCATTCATTTTTCAAACCGGAGATTTCCCATGCGTCGTCTTGCGATTGCCTGTGCCGCTATTGCCGCCACCGTGTCCGTGCTTGCCGCGGCAAGCCCGGCCAGCGCCACGCCCTATCATCTGATCCGCTGGCAGGACACCGGCTTCTGCCAGATCTGGGACCAGAGCATCCCGACCACGCCGTGGCCGGCGAACTTCTCCATCGTCAGCGAGGAGCTGCCGACCTTCGACGCCGCGTTCAGCTACAAGACCGGCCTCCTGAACAACGGCACCTGCTCGTTCTGAGCGAACGCCATTCGATCACGCACAGGGCGGACACCCGGCAACAGCGCGGCGTCCGCCCTTGTGCTGTCAGGTAGTGACGCGATCCAGCGTCAGTGATGCTTGATCAGGGCGTCGCGCGCGGCGGCGAGTTCGAGGAATGCCGCACCGTTGCCGCCACCGTCGGGATGCACCGTCTTGGCGGCGCGCTTGAAAGCCTGATGGACTTCGGTCGCTGCGAGCCGGCGGCCGAACGGCAGGCCGAGCAATTGCCGGTACTGCTCCTCCTGCGTCAGCGCCTTCGGCGCCAGGCCGCGCCGGCCGAACCGCGGCACCGACAGCATGTGCAGTGCGTCGCCGATGATGCCGAGACGGCGCAGCGCCATCGCTTTGGTGCGGCAGTCGGCCGATTTCAGCGCCGCCTGGCGCAGGATCGGCAGCACCTGTGCGGCCGCATGCCGCAGTGTCTCGTCGATCTCGGTCGTGGCGATCTCCGCGACCATTTTGGCCATCTCGCGATAGTCCGGATCCGGCGCCGCGCAAAAGCGCTCGATCGCAACTTTCCAGTGTCTGATATTCGGGTCCATGTCCGCGGTCCGTAACTGTCATCCGAATCCGGATAACAGCAACGCGCAAACGCGGCTTGGCGTTTCGGTTGGCGCAGTTTTGAATAGTGTTGTCGACAACGCTCACAAATCAGAACAAGGAAACGCCATGGCCCTTCTCGACAATCACATCGCCGTCATTACCGGGGCAGGCTCGGGTATCGGGCGCGCCATCGCATTGGGCTACGGCCGCGAGGGCGCGCGCGTGGTGCTGCTCGACATGAACGGCGATGCGGCGGCGGAAGCGGCCAGGGAGATCCGCAGTGCCGGCGGCAAGGCGGAGAGCTTTGCACTCGACGTGACCAATCGCGACGCCTGCGTCGCGATGGCAAAGCAAGTGGCCGACAAGGTCGGGCCGGTCTCGATCCTGGTCAACAATGCCGGCATCGCGCGCCGCAACGGCATGCTCGGCACCGACGAGGCCGTGATCAAGGATTGGGAAGACATCATCTCGATCAATCTCACCGGCGTTTTCAACGTGACGCATTCGTTCCTCGCACCGCTGCGCAAGAACAAGGGACGCATCGTCAACATCGGCTCGATCCAGTCCTTCGTGCATCTGCGCACGCCGAGTTCGCCGGCCTATACCGCCTCCAAGCACGGCGTGCTCGGCTTCACCAAGGCGTTGGCCGCCGAGCTCGGCAAGGATGGTGTGCGCGTCAATGCGATCGGGCCGGGCTTCATCGAGACGCCGTTGAACGAGAAGGTGCGCGCCACCAATCCCGACCTCGTCAAGGTCTTCATGGACCACACCCCGCTCGGCCGCGCCGGCAAGCCGGAGGACATCGTCGGCCCCGCCATCTTCCTCGCCTCGGACCTGTCGGCCTATGTCTCGGGATCGATCGTGATGGTCGATGGCGGATACCGCACATTGTGACGGATGGAACCGCAATCGTGGCGATTTCTGGGTATTTTGCTTACAGAGCAGGGAGTTAGGGCCACGTTAAGGACTTGTTAACCAAACCGGCACACCGTGGATCTACGGGGTAGTTAGTTCTCGATGTCTTCGCTTCACCGACGAAGCGGGCGTTGATCGGGAGGAGTTCATGTCTTACGCGTCCACCGTACCGTCGCCGGAAGCGCTGCTGCCGTCGCTGGCTCCAAATGAAATCGTCCCACTGCTGATCGGCGCGACCGTCGATGAAGTCGAGCGCGAGCTCGTGCTGCAAACGCTTGCGCGCTGCGACGGCAATCGCACCCGCGCCGCGCGCGTGCTCGGGCTGTCGGTTCGGACGTTGCGGAACAAGATCCGCGAATATTCGGCCGACGGCATCGACGTGCCGCTGAGCGAGCACGCCGCAGCCTAGAGCAAGATCCGGAACCGTGCGAAGCGGCTTTCCGGGACGATCATGTTCGGACAACGAGCTAAGCGTGATGACGATTCAACCCGATCTCATCACGCTCTTGCGGCACGTCGACGCTAGATCGGCAGGTCGATCGAAAGCCGCCGCCAGCGCGACAATAGCTCGCTGCCGTCGGCATTGAGGCAGCGAGCGAGACGCACCTCGGTCGTCGCGGCCTGTTGCAGCGTCTGCGCGACCAGCGCCGTCGCATAGTCCCAATAGTCGCGCCGCCCCTTCGGATCGTCGTCGACCAGTGATTTTGCGAGGATCTCGACATAGATCGCAGCGACGGCTCTTTGCCAGAGCTCACCCGCGCGCTCGCCCTCCGCCGAGGGCGCACCGGTCCGCGACTGCCAGGCCAACCAATAATTTTCCTCCGCGCCGCCCCAAGCGGATGGCAATAGCGATGGGTCGAGGCATGGCGAGCGACACTCAAGCGGCTGCATCCCGCGCGCGTCGCAGAAGAAGCAATAGCCGAGCTTGTCGTACCAGCTGACGCGCAGCAATCTGCGAATCTCGGTCTGTTGATCCGCCGCGAGCTGCCTCACGCCCGTTCGTTCGAGATCACCGATGATCGCCTCCAGGCGATCGCGATCGTACGGCTCGACCTCAAGAACCACGCCGATATTGCGTGGAAACAGCGCGTCGAGCATCTCGATCATCTCGCGATAGAACCGGCGCGCCATGCCGCCGCCGCGCCATGCCTTCGCGACGCCGACATAGTTGCAGTAGATCAGCTCGCTTGCGTGATCGTATGTGAAGAAACCGAGGCCGATCGCGCCCCCCTCCGCGCGCAGGATGAAGCAGCGCGAGTCGAGACAATATGACAGCTTCCGACCGCCGACGCTGAACTCTCGTCGCTCGCCGACATCATCTGACAGCACCCAGCGCACAATGTCGTCGGGGGCGTCGCGCTCGTTCGGAGGAAACAGCCCGGCATACAGATCGAGGACGCCGGTGTTGCGAAACGCCGCTTCATCGCGCAGATCGTGCCGCGTCACCACGATGTCGAACGTCAGCGCCCCTGTTGCGTCGCCTGCAACTGCGCCGCGCATGTCGTTCAGAATCCGCAACGCGTCCTCCCGTCACGATCTTCGCATCGAATTATGACTGTTGATCGCTTGCATCAGCGGCGCCGGGCAGAATTGAAGCCGTCATCCAACCTCTGTTACAAGCGGCCTGAAATCGCGACGGAGCATATCAGTGGCTGACGAGACAATCTCCCGCCAGGGGTCACGAGGGGCGCAGGGGCCGCAGGGCCGTCAGGGCGAGCCGGGTCGGCCCGGTCCGCAAGGACATCCGGGGCGGCCGGGGCCGGAAGGTGCGCGCGGCAAGCCGGGTCCGCAGGGCAAGCCCGGACTGGTTGGGAAGGCGGGGCCCCAGGGCAAGCCGGGAGCGCAAGGCAAGGCGGGCGTGCAGGGTCCGCGCGGCGAAGCTGGTCCACAGGGACCGCAGGGACCGGCCGGCCCGCGCGGTGAAGCCGGGCCGCCCGGACAATTGCCGTCGATCGAGCAGGTGATGCCGTGGCTGCACATGATCTTCGACGCCTGGGAAGACTACAAGCGCACCAGGGAGCGTGAAGCCGCCGAGTTCGCCGAGCGCGATGCCGCCGAGCGCGCGGCAGCGGAGGCGATCGCGCTTGACGTCGACGCCATCGACTTCGCGGAAGATGACGACGAGGACGACGATCACAAGAAAAAGAAGAAGCACCGCAAGAAGGACAAGAAGTAACCCCTCTTGTCCTCGCGACGACACGGCCAGCTCTGTCCGTGTCGCACCCGATGCCTACCGCTCCGCGCCCGGATTGGCCGGAGGATCGGAGGGCCGAGCGAGGTGCATGAGCTGGAAGACCCAGCGCATGGCGTAGTACCAGGCAACGCCCGCGAACGCCCCGCAGGCCGACAGGATGATGACGTTGGCAAGGTCGATCGTCCCGCTCGACCACAGCATGCCGCAGGTCCAGAGCACGGCGAACGCGATCGAACAGGACGTGAGCAGGGCAGGCTTCATGGCGTTGCTCCGGGATCGGGTGAACGGCACCGATGCCCGGACGCGTGGTGCCGCACCGTGATCTGCATCACGGTACGCCCCGCCCTCAGCCAAACCGCAGGCGCGAACGCTCCCTCGCCTTCTCCGCCTCCACCTCGCGATCGCGCGCGGGTGCCGTGGTCTGCAACGAGATCAGGACCTTGCGCGCGGCGGTCGAGACCTCGGCCACGGCCAGGTTGAAGGCGGCCTCATTGGAGTGCGACGGCTTGTTGAAGCCGGACAGTTTGCGCACGAACTGCAGCGCCGAGGCGTGGATCTCGTCTTCGGTGGCGGGCGGCTCGAAGTTGAACAGCGTCTTGATATTGCGGCACATGTCGGTCTCCCTCGCCCGCGGCAACGGGGCGGCTCTCTCAAGGACGATCGGCTGCTGCAAAATACGACATCGTGGTCTATTCTGGCAGTCTCATCGTCCACGGTGGAGCGAGGTTCCGGATGAGCCACGTGATCTACAAGGTCGTCCAGCACGACGGCGGCTGGGCCTATACCGTCAACGGGGTGTTCTCGGAACCATTTCCTACCCACGCCGCGGCCCTTGCCGCTGCCCGACGCGCCGCCAACGAGCAGCGCGTCCCCGGCCGCACCGAGGCGATCCAGTACGAGACGTCGGACGGCAAATGGCTGACCGAAACCGCCTCCGGCAACGACCGCCCGGAGACCGAGGTCGAGGACGGCCGCTAGTTCACCTCGTCGCCTTCAGAACGGAACCTGGACGCCGAGCCGGTCGAAGAACGCCCGCCCCCGATCGGTGATCCGCAATGCGCGTGGAATCCGATGCGGCGCAACGCCGCGCATCTCGACCAGCCGCGTCAGCACGGCATTGGCAAACGGACCGGCGAGATGCGGCACGCGCTCGGTCCAGTCATTGCAGAGCCGCAGATGCGGCTGCCGCGCCGGATCGAAATCGATCGCCTCGGCCCGGCACCAGGCCAACCCCTGCTCGGTCACGCGACCATCGCGGCCGTCGATCACGACGAGGCGGCGGCGGATCAGCGCATTCGACAGCAGCACGCCGAGCTGACCCGCAAGGTGGTGGTAGCAGGTGCGCGATTGCCTGAGCTGCTCGGCCGGCATCGCACGCCGCCGCCCCACGGTGGCCTTGGCCGCAAGATCGACGAGGTTCTCGATCAGCGCCGCGACGTCGTCGTCCCTGATCCGGTAGTATCTGAACCTGCCCTGTGCCCACACCGACAGCACGCGGGCGTCGACCAGCTTCTGCAAATGCGCGCTGGCGCCTTGCGGCGAAATGCCGGCGACCGCAGCAAGCTCGCCCGCCGGCAACGCCTTGCCGTCGGCCAGCGCACTGACCATCGCCTCGCGGACCGGATCGCCCAAGGCCTCGGCGATCCGCGAAAATCCTGTCTGCAGGGCTTGGGATGATCCCACCGCATCGTCCTCCGGATCGCGCCGAAACGTCCTACCCGCATTCGCCGTGCCGCGCAGCTCATTTCAGATTTTCCTGAAACGTCGCGGCGGCCTCTTCCGCTCAAATGGGCGGCAGTCGACCAAACACAAGGGAACAATCATGACAGCTGGCAGCAACGACGCGGAACGCATCCACAGGCTCTGGGATGAAGCGCTCGGCAACAAGGACCTCGAGGCGGCGCTCGCGCTCTACGCAGCCGACGCCTCGATCGAGAGCCCGCTGGTGCAGCATTTGATGCAGACCAAAGACGGGTTCGTCCGCGGCCGCGACGCGCTGCGCGAGTTCATCACGCGCGTGTTCCGCACCAACCCGCCGCAACGGCGGCGCTTCAAGCAGGGCTTCTTCAGCGACGACCGCGTCCTTACCTGGGAATATCCGCGGCAGTCTCCGGACGGCGACCAGATGGATCTCGTCGAGGTCATGGAGATCGGGCACGGCCTGATCCAGCGTCACCGCGTCTATTGGGGCTGGTACGCACTCAACGTGCTGAAGGCGAGTTAACCGGACACTTCTGCGTCAGGCGCGTGGACGACGCTTTCCGTCATGCTAGGCTTGCACCGACGCGGCTGGACAAATGCGCCGTGCGTGGGGAGAAGCACCATGATCCGTTTATGCGCGGCGCTTGCGGCCGCTCTCGTCTCGATGTCGGTACCGGCCATGGCTGCAGATTACCCCACACCGCAGGATGGCGAGTGGACCGCGAAGGACTTCAAGTTTCACAGCGGCGAGGTGATGCCGGAACTGCGGCTGCACTACACCACGGTCGGCGCGCCAACCGGACAGCCGGTGCTGGTGCTGCACGGCTCCGGCGGCTCGGCCGCCAGCATGCTGACGCCGAGCTTTGCCGGCCAGTTGTTCGGCCCCGGGCAGCCGCTCGACGCGGCGAAATACTACATCATCATCCCCGACGGCATCGGGCACGGCAAATCGTCGAAGCCGTCGGACGCGATGCGGACGAGCTTTCCGAAATACGACTACAACGACATGGTCGACGCGCAGTATAGGCTCGTCACCGAGGGGCTCGGCATCAAGCATCTGCGGCTCGTGATCGGCAACTCGATGGGCGGCATGCACACCTGGATCTGGGGCGTGCGCTATCCGCGGATGATGGACGTGCTGGTGCCGATGGCCTCGCAGCCGACCGCGATGGCGGCACGCAACTGGATGCTGCGGCGGACGATGCTGGAAACGATCCGCAACGATCCCGACTACAACGGCGGCAACTACACCAGCCAGCCGCGGATGATGAAATACGCCATCGCCGCCTATCGCTTCGCCAGCGCCGGTGGCACGCTCAATTACCAGGCGCTGGCGCCGACCGCAGCGCAGGCCGACAAGATGGTCGACGACCAGCTGGCGTTGCCGGTCACCGCGGATGCCAATGACTACATCTATCAATGGGAGGCCTCGCACGACTACGATCCCTCCGCCGGACTGGAGAAGATCGAGGCAACCCTGCTTGCCATCAATGCCGCCGACGACGAACGCAATCCGCCGGAGACCGGCGTCACCGAAGCTGCCGTGAAGCGGGTCAGGAACGGCAAGATTGATCTGATCCCGGCAAGCAGCGAGACACGCGGCCATCTCACCACCGGCGATGCGAAGTTCTATGCCAGGCAATTGCAGGAAGTGTTGCAGACGGCGCCGACGATGTAGCCATCGAGGTCAGGGCGATGTCCGCTGATCGCTTCCGCCGCATTGCGCTCAGCCTGCCCGAGGTCGTTGAAGGCGCGCATCACGGCACAACCGATTTCCGCGTCGGCAAGCGCATCTTCGCGACACTCGGCTATCCCGACCAGGATTGGGGCATGGTGAAGCTGACACCCGAGCAGCAGGCCATGGTGGTCGAGGCCGAGCCGGAGATTTTCCGGCCGGTGCCGGGCGGCTGGGGCAAGAGCGGCAGCACCAATGTCCGCCTCGCGAGAGCGGACCAGATCACGCTGCGCAGCGCGCTCAAAATGGCGCGAGACAATATCGCGTTGAAAGCCGCGAAGAACGCGCGCACGAAGAAGCCATCCTGAGCGCAACCTTCCCGCACTGCATCACGCCCGCCTGCGCGGTTTCGCTGATTCTTTGAGCATGCATCCCGCGCGCGGTTCGTGCCTAATCGCGCAAACACCGGATTCGCGCGACGCTACGCACGGGTCACGTAGAAGTTTTCGCCGGAGGAAGGCAATGCGAAGACTCGCGCATGTCGCGGTGCTTGCGTGGCTCGCCATGATGGCGGGCGCTGCACTGGCATTCGACAACGGCCAATACGACAACGTGCCGCCCGATATCCGCGCCTGGTTCAAGAGCGTGATCGCGCCGAATGGCGTGCCGTGCTGCGACATCTCCGACGGCCATCGCACCAGCTACGACGTTCGGGGCGGCGCCTATTGGGTGCCGATCGAGGGCGAGTGGATGATGGTGCCGGAGCGCGCCGTGATCCGCGATCGCGGCAATCCGGTCGGCGAGGCCGTGGTGTGGTACGTGCACCACCGCGGCAGCATCATCATCAGCTGCTTCGTTCCGGCGGATGCTGTCTGAACGGCGCCCGCCGCCTGCGCGGGAAGCTCTGCGCGCGAGATCGCGTCAATTTGAAACAGTTACTCTCTGTTAACCTTACTTTTTAACCAATAATTAAGGATGAGTTTGCGGGCGCCATGAGGCGCGGCCTAGCGTCTGCAGAAATGCTCCGTAACCGCGAGTTGGTGCGTGCCATGGCTCTTCGAAGAATGGCGTATCGAACATATGGGGCGCTGATGGCGTCACTGATGACTTCCCTTGGCGTTGCAGCGCTGCTGCTTGCTTCTCCGACCGAAACCTATGCGAGATCCGGATCCGCGGCGCGCGGCACGTTCTCCTCGCACCATCCAGCCTTCCGCCATCATGTGCGGGTGCCCGGCATCGTGTTGCCGGACGCGGGCGGATATTATGATGGTGCGGCGAGCGTTCCCTTCGCCGCCGAGGTCCCGGCGCCGGTCTCCAACGACGTCCGCTACACCTACACCCAGGACGTGCCCTGGGATTGGGCACATCGCTATCCGCCGGCCGTGGTGCCGTCGGATCGCCCCTATGTGTCGAGCTGCCCCACCGAGAGCGTCACCGTGCCCGGACGCGGCGGCGACCGCACCGTCAACATCACGCGGTGCTACTGACCAATAGCTCTATCCCGTTCGCAAAAACAAAAGAGGCCGCCCGCAAGGACGGCCTCTCGTATTTTGGCAGACGCTCGGCGCGCCGGCAGACAGCCGGTCAGGAATCCTCGCCCTTCAGATGACCGACGTGCTTCTGGGTGTAGAGCTCAAGGCCGATGCGCTTGATCAGGTCGAGCTGGGTCTCGAGGAAGTCGATGTGGTCTTCCTCATCCTTCATCAGCTGCTCGAACAGGTCACGGCTGACATAGTCCTTGACGCCATGGCAGTAGGTCGCCGCCTCCTGGTAGAGCGTGCGGGCGCCGATCTCGGCGGCGAGGTCACACTCGATGATCTCCTTGACGTCCTGGCCGATCTTCAGGGGATCGAGCACCTGCAGGTTCGGGAAGCCGTCGAGAAAGAGGATGCGATCGACGAACTTGTCGGCGTGCTCCATCTCCTCGATGGACTCCTTGCGCCAGACCTTGGCCATCTCCAGGAGGCCCCAATTGTTGAGCATCCGGTAGTGCAGCCAGTACTGATTGATGGCGGTCAGTTCGCTGCGCAGCCCCTTGTTCAGATAATCGATGACCTTCGGGTCGCCTTGCATGATCCACTCCACCTGTCGCGGCCAACCTTGGCCGACGCTGAATTTAGAATGTTTCTAAATCAGATTACCGGCAAGAGCAACCCTTCGTAGAAGCGGCGCCTGGATAACCGGATTCGGAGGGATTTGGTGAAATCAGCAGGCCGCGAGCGCGAATTCGGCCGGCTCGGCGTCCTCGTTGGCCGCGTGCGGATGGCCGCTGTGGGGGCAACCGGAGCAGCAGGCCTTGGCGCAGGGACCGAGCGCCTCGTCGATGATCGCCTTGATGGTGCGCGCGCAGCGGCCGCATTCGGCACTGCAGCCGAGGCAGCCGTACACCTGCTTGGCGTTTCGTGTCACGGACCCACCGCCATTGACGGCATTGCGGACATCGTGGTCGCTGAGGACGTTACAGGAACAGACAATCATCGGAGCAAGGCGGGGTCCAACGGTGATGCTTCCCAGTATGGATATTGTCGGCTCCCGCGCGATGCAAAAGGAAAAAGCGGTTTTTGTAGCAATTCCAAACTGATGCGGGATTCATATTGGAATGAGTCTAAATCGGTCGGAGTTCGAACCCGCGGGGTGGCTACGGGCCAATAAGCGATTCCTTCGCCGCCGACCGCCATGAGCACGCGCCTCGCTGGGCGCTATCGGGCTTGTGCGTTGCAAGATATTCCAAAAGCTGCAAGCATTTGGTCGCGAATACGGCAGCGTCGTTCATTGAACATTCAAGCTGAGTATGGAACCCTCCGGCGAGACGGATCGCCAATGCACGCTGTCCCTGCTGCCGTGAGAAAGGTCAGGCCATGAAGAAGACATTGCTGGCGCTTTGCGCCGTTGCCGCTGTGGCGGCTTCGACTGTGGCGGTGCCCGCCCCCGCCCAGGCACAACGCGGTGTCGCCGCCGGCGTCGCTGCGGGATTGATCGGTGGCGCCATCGTCGGTGGCGCGATCGCATCGCAGAACCGCTATTACGGTCCGGGATACGGCTACTATGCGCCCGGCCCGGCCTATGTCGCCGAACCCGGCTACGGCCCCGATTGCTTCTGGCAGCGCCAGCGGTTCTGGGACGGCTACACCTGGCGCGTTCGCAGCGTCCGCGTTTGCGATTGATCGCCGTTCATCTCGATTAAATCGAACCAGATGTCCCGGAAAACCGACTGTTTCTCCGGGACAACTGCTGTAGATGGCCAGAAAAAACCGCTTTTCTGCGCGATCAGCCTGCGGACGTTTACTTTCGGTTGACTGTTCTGCGCTGTTTAGCAAGACAGCAGTTCGAGATCAGCGTGCGAGTCACCTCAACCCGGCGCCGGACCACGACGCCACCACCTTCCAGGAGAGCCAAAGACATGAAGAAGACTTTAGCTGCCCTTGTCGCCGTTACCACGATTGCCGGTTCGCTGGCCGTTGCTCCGGCTGCCAAGGCTGGTGACGGCGGCGCCGTCGCGGCCGGCGTTGCCGGCGGCCTGATCGGCGGCGCCCTGCTGGGCGGCGCGATCGCAGGCGCTCGCCCCGCCCCGGTCTATGTCGCACCGGCGCCGGTTTACGTCGAAGAGGCCCCGTGCCGCATGGTTCGCGAGCGCTTCTGGGACGGCTACGGCTGGCGCTTCCGTCGCATCCAGGTTTGCGACTGATCGACCGACACGTTTTCAGCATCACACTCGAAAACCCGGCCTCGCGGCCGGGTTTTTGCTTTGCGCCACCAGGCGGTCTTGCGAGCCAGCCCGGTCAGCGCTGCCCGTTCATCGCGCGCAGCACCGCCTCGCTCGGCCAGCAATCGACCTTCAGCCCGGCCTGCTTCTGATAGGCGCCGAGCGCCGCGCGGGTCTGCATCCCGGCCTTGCCATCGAGCTTGTCCTTGTAGAGACCGATCTTCGTCAGCTGCTGCTGCATCGCCTCGACATCGGCGGAGCGCAGCTGCTTCGATGCCGACCATGGCGTCGCGAATGGCTGCGGGCTCGTCATGCGGTCGGCGAGGTGGCCGACGAACAGCACGTAGAGATCGGAGAAATTGTATTCCTTGATCACGAAGTAATTCGGCGTGGTCAGGAAGGCGGGACCATAGCTGCCTTCCGGCTGCAGCAGCGACGCCGATTGCGCCAGCTCGGCGGTGCTGAGCTTCTGCCCGCGCACCGGCACGAAGCCCGCGCGCAGCCACTGGGTGATCGGCTTCGTCACTTCAGGCACGCCCATCGTGCAGTCGGCATTGGCCGGCGCCTGCACCTCATAGGCCCAGCGCACGCCGGGCTGCCAGCCCTTGTTGACCAGCTGCTGCGCGGCGGAGGCGAGCGCGTCCGGCACCGAATGCCAGATATCGACGCGGCCGTCGCCGTCGAGATCGACGCCGTGCTTGTAATATTCCGACGGCAGGAACTGGGTGTAGCCGGTCGCACCGGCCCAGGAGGAGCGCATCTCCTTGCGCGTCACCGCGCCCTCGCCGAGGATCTTCAGCGCGAGGATGAATTCGGTGCGGTACTGATCCTTGCGACGGCCGACATAGGCCTGCGTCGCCACCACGCGCAGCGTGTCGTAGGGCAGCGAATAGCGCCCGTAATCGGTCTCGCGGCCCCAGATCGCCAGCACGACGGTGGCCGGGACGCCGAACCGCTTCTCGATCGCATCGAGCGACGGCCGATACTTCTGCATCAGCCGCTGCCCCTCCGCGGCGAGCCGCGCGATCGAGGCTTCCTTGATGTAATCGGCCGGCACCTGCACGAACTCGGCCTGCGCCGGCGCGCCGGTCTTGGGACGTCCGGGCAGGATCAGGTCGGGCAGCTTGTAGTCGGGCTCGAGCGAGCGCGTCTCGCGATCGAAGGTCTCGCGCGACACGCCGGCGGCCTTGGCCTCCGGCCACAGCGAGGCGATGAACTGGGTGAACGCAGCATCGGCGGCGAATGCCGGCCGCTGCAGCGGCGCACAAAGCAGCAGCGCGAATGCGACAATGGTGGCTGGCCATTTCATGATCGATCTCACCCTGCGGAAACGGTCATTGCAACGCGGATTCGGCAATTGTCAGAATTCAATTCTGGGTGGTAAGTTTTGCCATGCGCATATTTCTGTCATTTCCCTCCGAACTGGAATCGCAGGCTGACAGCATCGCCCAGTCCCTGCGCAATTGCGACCATGACGTTTTCTTTTCGCACGACGATCTTCCGCCGGGCGACAGCTTCGATGCGCGCGTCGAAAAAGCCATCGAAAGCAGCGATTTTATGGTGTTCCTGATCAGTCCGGAATCGGTGACCAGGGGACGCTACACGCTGAGCGAGCTCGCCTTTGCCCGGAACAAATGGCCGAACCCCAGCAATCGCGTGCTGCCGGTGATGATGGCGCCGACCCCGCTCGACCAGGTTCCGACCTATCTCAAGGCGGTCACGATCCTCGAACCTCAGGGCAGCGCGGCCGCCGAGACACGGGCCGCCGTCGATCGCATGCTGGAAGCCAAAAGCGAGCAGTCGCGCGACCGATCGATTTTGCCCTTCGCCGTGCTGTCGCTTGCGTCGGCCATCCTGTGCAGCCTGGTCGCGACCTATGCGCTCAACGTCCTGCAATATTCGTTCGTCGTCTCCGACGCCGGCGGGATCACGATCCTGCCCGGCGTGATATTCGGCGCGGCGATCGCGACCTGCAATGTGATGTTTGGCGCCAGGGACCGGTTTCAGCTGGCGCTGGTGGTCGCGATCACGACGGCGGCGTGGATCGCGGCCTACGATGCCAGCGCCGTGACGCTTCAGGCGCTCGGCCAGTATGCGAGAACCGTGCCGATCGAGGGCAATGCCGCGAACCCGGCCCAGATCACCGAGACGCTCGGCAACAATCCCTACATGGGATTTTTGATCGGCGGCATCGGCGGCGCTGTCGGCGGAGCCATCACCATTCTCGGCGTGCTCCTGACCAACCCCGCGTTCAGGCGGATCGACAGCGTCGTCGTGACCTGGATCGCGGCCATCGCAGCCGGAACGGTTTACGGCGCGATCGTCAGGCTGCCGACCTTGCTGGGCTGGCTGGTGCTGTTCGGCGTCTGGCAGACCGCGTTCGTCCTCGCGATGGCGCGTGGATTTCCGCGCGGCGCGGCGCAGATCCCCGAATGGCTCGGCAGATCCGCGCCGGCACTGTTCGGCTCACGCGCGGCGCGGTGACGCCGCGCCGCCGTTCATCCCTAATGCCCAACCTGCTGCTTGGCGCCCTCGATCGAATCGTTCGACAGCTTGTCGACGATCGCGATGCCGATCGCCGACAGGATGAAGACGCAGTGGATGATGGTCTGCCACATCACGCCGGTCTCGGTGTAATTGCCCTTGCCTGACGACAGCGCGCCGGCCTCGATGAAGGTGCGCAGCAAATGGATCGAGGAAATGCCGATGATCGCCATCGCCAGCTTGATCTTCAGCACGCTGGCATTGACGTGGCTGAGCCATTCCGGCTCGTCCGGGTGGCCCTTCAGATTGAGGCGCGAGACGAAGGTCTCGTAGCCGCCGACGATCACCATCACGAGCAGGTTCGAGATCATGACGACGTCGATCAGGCCGAGGACGGCCAGCATGATCTGCTGCTCGCTGAAATCGAAGGCATGGGCGAACAGGTGCCACAATTCCTTCAGGAACAGCACGACATAGACGCCCTGGGCGATGATCAGGCCGACATAGAGCGGCAATTGCAGCCAGCGCGATCCGAAGATCAGCATGGGAACGGGACGCAGCGACCGGCCCTTTGCGGGGGCGCGCGCCTCGGAAAGTGCGGACATGGTGGAGCGCTCGCAGAATTTGATTTGCGGGAGCGCTCTATCTACGCAATCCCGCGCGCTTGAAAAGCGACAACTGGCCGCAGATTGCGCCGCGATGCCGTCACGATCCTGCCAACGAGCAACGCTCGAACGCGGCGCGATGGCCGCGTTCGAGCGTCAAATCGATCAGCGCGTCAGCTTCTTGTACTTCACGCGGTGCGGAATGATGCTGTCCTGGCCGAGCCGGCGCATCTTGTCCTTTTCGTAATCCTGGAAGTTGCCCTCGAACCATTCGACATGGCTGTCGCCCTCGAAGGCCAGGATGTGAGTCGCGATGCGGTCGAGGAACCAGCGGTCATGGCTGATGATGACGGCGCAACCGGCGAAATCCTCCAGCGCCTCTTCCAGCGCGCGCAGCGTGTCGACGTCGAGGTCGTTGGTCGGTTCGTCGAGCAGCAGCACGTTGGCGCCCGACTTCAGCATCTTGGCGAGATGCACGCGGTTGCGCTCACCGCCCGACAGCGCACCGACCTTCTTCTGCTGGTCGGCGCCCTTAAAGTTGAACGCCGAGCAGTAGCCGCGCGAATTGACTTCCTTCTTGCCGAGCAGGATCAGCTCGTTGCCGCCGGAGATCTCCTCCCACACCGTCTTGTTGCCCTCAAGCGCGTCGCGCGACTGGTCGACATAGCCGAGATGCACGGTCTCGCCGACCGTGATGGTGCCCTTGTCCGGCGTCTCCTGCTCGGTGATCATCTTGAACAGCGTGGTCTTGCCGGCGCCGTTGGCACCGATCACGCCGACGATGCCGCCGGGCGGCAGCTTGAAGGTGAGATCGTCGATCAGCAGGCGATCGCCAAACCCCTTGCTGAGGCCTTCGAAGTCGACGACGTTGGCGCCGAGCCGCTCGGCGACCGGAATGATGATCTGCGCGGTCTGGGTCTGCTTCTCGCTCGCCTTCTTGAGCAGCTCCTCATAGCGCTGGTAGCGGGCCTTCGACTTGGCCTGGCGCGCCTTCGGCGAGGACGCCACCCATTCCTGCTCGCGGGCCAGCGTCTTCTGATGCGCGGCGTCCTCGCGGCCTTCCTGCTCGAGCCGCTTCTGCTTCTGCACCAGCCAGGACGAGTAATTGCCCTCGTAGGGGATGCCGCGGCCGCGGTCGAGCTCGAGGATCCAGCCCGTGACGTTGTCGAGGAAGTAGCGGTCGTGGGTGACGATCAGGATCGCGCCGGGATAGTTGCGCAGATGGCCTTCCAGCCACGACACCGACTCGGCGTCGAGATGGTTGGTCGGCTCGTCCAGCAGCAGCAATTCCGGCTGGTCGAGCAGCAGGCGGCACAGCGCGACGCGGCGGCGTTCACCGCCGGACAGCTTGGTGACATCGGCATCGTCGGGCGGGCAGCGCAGCGCGTCCATCGCCTGGTCGACCTTGCTGTCGAGATCCCACAGGCCCTGGGCCTCGATCTCGTCCTGCAGCTTGGTCATCTCGTCGGCGGTCTCGTCCGAATAGTTGACCGCAAGCTCGTTGTAGCGGTCGAGGATCGCCTTCTGCTTGGCGACGCCGAGCATGACGTTCTCACGAACGTTGAGTGCCGGATCGAGGTGCGGCTCCTGCTCGAGATAGCCGACGCGGGCGCCCTCGGCGACCCAGGCCTCGCCGTTATACTCCTTGTCGAGGCCGGCCATGATCTTGAGCAGGGTCGACTTGCCCGAGCCGTTGACGCCGAGCACGCCGATCTTGGCGTCCGGGTAGAAGCTCAGATGGATGTTATCGAGCACCTTGCGGGTCGGGTACGCCTTGGTCAGACCCTGCATGAAATAGATGAACTGGCGAGCCATCCGCTGTCCCTGGAATTGATCCGATTTGTGGAAATTTTGCTGCCGCCGATGTAACGGCCGGCCCCCGAAAGCGCAACCGCGGGGCCTCTGTTTTCCGTCCGTTCACCACGTTTCGCGGCTTCACCACGGATGATTACGGGGTCGACGCCATGTGTGCGCCGAATCACGACAATTGAAACCATCTTTTAATAAATCAGGCCAAAACTCGTTCTCAACGTCGAAAAACGGCGATTTTCGCGGCAGAACCGCGGCCAAAACAGTTGAGGCCACGTCATGGCTACCATCATTTCAGCACCCCTTCCGCGCCCGACGACCAAAGGCGAGGCGACGCTGTTCGCCGAATTCCGCGCCTTTTGGCGCGCCTTCGTCGCCAAGGCTTTCAATCCCTACCGGCCGGAACTGCACTATATGCGCGGCCCGGGTCCGGCTTGCCGCGCCAAGCAGATGGCGCTGTCGCCGGCGGTCCGCGCGATGCTCGCCGATATCCGCTCCACGAAGACGCAGAAGCCGTCTCCGCGCGTGTGACAATCGCCGCTTTTTGAAACCGCGGCCGCTTGCGCGCCTGCCGATTGCGCGCGACCATGACGGGTATCCCGACGGTTGATCTCCCGCCG
This sequence comes from Bradyrhizobium sp. UFLA01-814, assembly GCF_046718885.1. NCBI lineage: Bacteria > Pseudomonadati > Pseudomonadota > Alphaproteobacteria > Hyphomicrobiales > Nitrobacteraceae > Bradyrhizobium > Bradyrhizobium sp. UFLA01-814. The sequence continues at coordinate 34,872 of NZ_JAQOSR010000080.1, forward strand.
TCGCCCTCACCCTGAATGGACCTTCCCCGATGACGCGGCTCCGCTGTGCAATCCTCGACGACTATTTTGACATCGCGCTTTCGGTGGCCGACTGGCCAAAGGTCAAGGACCGGGTCGACGTCACCGTGTTCGACAAGCCGTTCGCGAGCGAGGCGGAAGCGGCGACGAAGCTGAAGGATTTCGAGATCATCTGCGCGATGCGCGAGCGCACCCCATTCCCGAAGAGCCTGCTCGACGCGCTGCCCAGGCTGCAGCTCCTGATCACCTCAGGCATGCGCAACGCGGCGATCGACATGGAGGCCGCCAAGGAGCGCAAGGTGGTGTTGTGCGGCACCCAATATAGCCGCGATCCCACCGCGCCCCTGACCATGGGCCTGATCCTGGAACTGACCCGCGGCATCGGCCGCGAGAATGCGCGCATGCACGCCGGCGAGGCGTGGCAGACCTTTGCCGGTACCGAGATCGAAGGCAAGACGCTCGGCATCATCGGCCTCGGCAAGCTCGGCAGCAAAGTCGCCGGCATGGCCAAGGTGTTCGGCATGAATGTCATCGCCTGGAGCCCCAATCTGACGCCGGAGAAGTGCAATGAGGCCGGCGTCGGCTATGCCAGCAAGGACGAGCTGTTCGCGACATCAGACATCATCACCATCCATGTCGTGCTGAGCCCACGCTCGCGCGGCCTGGTCGGCGCCGCCGATCTCGCCCGCATGAAGCCGTCGGCCTATCTCGTCAACACCGCGCGCGGGCCGATCGTCGACGAGGACGCCCTGTTCGCGGCGCTGCGCGACAAGACGATCGCCGGCGCCGGCATCGACGTGTTCTCGGTCGAGCCGCTGCCGTCGGATCACCCGCTGCGCAAGCTCGACAACGTCGTGATCACGCCGCATCTCGGCTATGCCACGCGCGAGAGCCTGCAGGCGCATTATCAGCAGATGGCCGAGTGCATCGACACCTTCACCAAGGGCAACGAGCCGCCGCGGCGCCTGGCCTGAAAAGCATTCACTGCGGCTAGCCGAGCCAGCGGAACGCGCGTTCGAGCTCGGCGCGGCCGTCCCGGTCATACCAGCGCCCGTGGGCGAGAATGATCCGCTCCGGATTCCATTCGATCATGCGGGCGACGATGGTCTTCAGCGCCGCGCGGTCCCGCGAGAAGGTCAATCGCATGTCGCGCGGCGTGCTGCCGTCAGGATCGCGCACGCCCCCGAGCCAGGTCAGGAACCGCATCAACGGCGAGCGGACTCGCCCGGCCTCAAAATTCTCGATCAGGTCGGTCAGCAGCAATGTCCGCGACGGCAGATGGAAGAACACGACCTCCGTCATGTAGCTGCCTGCCACCGGCAGCGTCGCGATCCACTCATCCCAGGGATAGCCGGATGATCGTTCCAGTGACTCGCCTTCGCTCAGCCGATTGCCCGCCTGTTGCTTGATCCCGGGCGCAAGAAAGATGCGCGCGTCCGGATAGGCAGCATGCCATTCCGGAATCCACCAATAGTGCAGACGGTTCGGACCGATGATCCAGCGCGGTACGCCCAGCTCAACGATTGCGGCCTTGAGCTCGGCCAGCAATGGTGTCGGCGAGTGAATGAACAGCCGCCCACCCGGCAGACGAACGATCGTCGCGCGCGTTGGAAACGGCATCTTGAACCAGCGCGGGCCGAACCGGATGATCGGACCATCGATCATCCATACGTCATCGGCGACAGGCTTTGGCGTATTCAGCGGCGGATAGGTCTCGCAGACGTCCTGCATCGCGTTGCCTCCCGGGCGGCAACGTCGGGATGCGCGGCTTGTTGCAACAAAAAAGGCGCGCTGTTCGCGCGCCTTTTTCAATGATGAACTTGCCGGTTGGCCTAGCGCACCGTCACCGGTGCGGGCAGCGGCTGCACCGTGGTCGGCTGCGTGCCGGGCAGCGGCGCGGCCGCCTGAGCCTGGGCCGCAGAGGGAGCCATCGGGTTCGCGGGCGCGGCAGAAGCCGTCGCCGTTCCCGGCGGCGGACCACCGGGCAGCACGACCACGCGGGTGCCGACCTTGGCGCGTTCGAACAGGTCGGAGACGTCTTCGTTCAGCATGCCGATGCAGCCTGACGAGACGAACTTGCCGATGGTCGACGGCTGGTTGGTGCCGTGAATTCGGTACACGGTCGAGCCGAGATACATCGCGCGGGCGCCGAGCGGGTTGCCGGGTCCGCCGGCCATGAAGCGCGGCAGATAGGGCTGACGCTCGATCATCTCAGTCGGCGGATGCCAATCCGGCCACTCGGCCTTGCGGGTGATCTTCTGCACGCCGGTCCAGGTGAAGCCGTCGCGGCCGACACGGACGCCGTAACGGACCGCCCGGCCATTGCCCAGGATGTAATAGAGGTAGGTGTTCGACGTATCGACAACGATCGTGCCTGCCGGCTCCTTGGTCGCGAACGACACTTCCTGGCGACGCAGATTCGGCGGCAGTTGCGCCGGGGCGTCTTCGGGCTGCTCGTCCGGCGGCAGCGCCGCGATCTGCACCGGCTTGCCATTGGCATCGACCGGCGCCTGCTGCTGCGGCACGGCTCCGGTAACGCCCTCGGGCGGTCGCATGCCGCCGCGGTCGTCGCCATAGGAAACGCCGGCGGCCGGAACGCCATTGTCGCGATTGGCTTGTTGCGCACCCGGACGATCGCCGTAGATCACCGGCGGCGGCCCCATCGGACGGCCATAGCGGGGATCATCGGGCGACATTACCGGGCCAGTCGGCGCGCCACGGTCGGAATAGACCGGAGGAGCATTCATCGGACGGCCATAGCGCGGATCGTCCGGCGACATCACCGGACCGGTCGGCGCGCCGCGATCGGAATAGGCGGGCGCATTCGCCGGACGGCCATAGCGCGGGTCGTTCGGCGACAGCACCGGGCCGGGCGGCGGCAGCGCAGCCGAATCCTGCCCGTCATCGTCATTGAGAGCGTCGAAATCCGGCATGCTGCCCTGGGGGTAGGGCTGGGGCGCCGTCGAATAGGCGGTGCCCTGGGGCGCCGGATAACCCTGCTGCGCATGCGCAAGCGAGGTTCCTGCCACGCCGAGAGCCGCGGCAGCGCAAATCGTCAGAATGCGGTTGATCATCATTGCTCTGTTATAGTCCCCAAGCCACACCGGACTGTTAACGGCCCAATGCAGGAAGATAGCGGCGCATTCAAGACAAATCCGCGAAACCCGGGCTATTCCGGGCCTTTTGTGATTTCGCGTCAACGCTGCGACAAAGATGTCTCACGGGCCCGGAATGTTTGTCCACGTGGCCAAAGTCATCAATCACCTGCATTTTGTAACAAACAGTCCCGGGACGTTGCGATATCTTCGAATCGGCCTGATTCGCGCTCGCGACGCCGGCTTTCTTGTGTGGTCACCGCGTTCCCTCGACATCGAAGACCCTCCCGCAGAAGGGGGAACCCGCGCCCATGCTCCCCGGCCTTCGTTTTCTGTTCGCCGCGATCGTGCTGGCGACCTCGCTTCTGGTGTTCGGGTTAGGGGCCGCCGCGCTGTTTCGCGCGGCGCATGAAGAGTTCGCCAGCATTCCGGCCCGCCGGGCGCCGCTCGAGCCGCAATTCGCGCAGCAGCCCGAGACCTGTCTCTTATACACATCTCCGAGCCCACGAGACTTAGGAT
>NZ_JAQOSR010000081.1:0-38425 GCF_046718885.1 Bradyrhizobium sp. UFLA01-814
GTCGGCGTGAGCCAGTAGTAGGTCACCGAGCCAGGGATCATATCCATCTTCGCCCGGAACTCGGGCACGTAGAAATCATGCAGGACGTCGATCGAGCGGAGAAGCACCTTCACCGGCTTCCCGATCGGCAGATGCAGATCCTCGTTTTGCACGACGATGTCGTCCTGCCCGTTCGGATCATTGGGATTCAACCCGAGTGGATTGTCGGAGCTGATCAGGCGCGCATCTGACGTGCCGAGCCGGCCGTCCTTTCCCGGAAGCCGATAACTCCACATCCATTGTTGTCCAACGACCTCGACGTCGGTCGCGTCGTCGGGAACGGTGACGAACTGGTGCCAGACGACGAGGCCGGGCGCCAGCATGGCGACGACGCCGATCGCGGTGCCGATGCTGAGCCACCATTCGAGCTTCTTGTTCTCGGGATTGTAGTGGGCGCGCCGTCCCTCGGTGTGGTGAAAGCGCAGGACGCAATAAGCCATGAACACGATCACCGCGCAGAACACCGCTCCGGTGATCCAGAATGTCAGGTTGATCGTGTGGTCGATATAGCTCCAGTTCGAGGCAATCGGGGTCCACCACCAGGGGCTGTAGAGGTGAAACAGCACCGAGGCGACGGCAACCAGGAGCAGTAAGATCGCTACAGCCATCCCTCATTCCTCCTTGCCATCGAAGGCTGCGGAGACGAACGAAAGGGCGGAGCTCACGTCAGAGGGATGGTCTCACGTTCACCATCACCGTGGCTTTTGCCTCGCCCATTCTGCCGGTCGCGATGCTGGGACATGACAAAAACTCAACGTCACGGCCGCAACCTCATCGGAGCTGGGGGCGTCAACCATCAACATGGTACCCATCGAGCCAGACGTCAATAGAGGAGTAATGCCCGCCGTTGTCCGGCGCGTGTTGGTAGGAATGGATTGGATGCCGCGAACACTGATCGGCCCTCCCCTATCGCATGGTGCATCGCAAGACCTCGTTTGTGCACCTGCACAATTCTCTCGACCGCATTCGCCACCTTGCTTCTGCCGCGCATCGGACTAGTTTTACTGGACCGGTTGCGACAGATGTCGTCCGGCAAGCTCCTTCTGGTTGAATCTGATTTGCCGGACTCAGTCGCGATTTTCGCGCATGAGGCGGATGTGCGTGTGTTGATGGCGCTCCGTTCCCCTGCGGCCACAAGCAAGGAGACCGGAACCATGACCACGGTGTTCGCACGACCCAAGCTGCAATTGTTTGGCGTCTCTACCGCCTTCGTCGTTCGCAAGATCAGCCTTTCCGACTTGGGCGACGCGCTACGCCTCGGCTGGGAAGACTTCAAGGCCATCCCGACCCACGCAATCGTCCTGTGCGTGATGTATCCGGTGCTCGGACTTGTCCTGTTCAGACTTGTGCTTGGCTATTCGGTGCTGCCCCTGCTGTTTCCGCTCGCCGCCGGCTTCGCCCTGATCGGTCCTTTCGCCGGACTAGGCCTCTACGAACTGAGCCGACGACGCGAACGCGGAGAGGAGCCAGGAGCCTGGGATGCAATGCAGGTGCTGCGTGCGCCGTCTTTCGGCGCCATGTTCGAGCTTGGCGTTCTCCTGCTCGTTCTGTTCGGGGTCTGGATCGCCACCGCGGACGCGATCTACATCATGACGTTCGGCTATGCGCCGGCTGCGAGCATCCCTGATTTCGCAAAGCGCGTGTTGACGACGCCCGAAGGCTGGTCGCTCATCATCGTCGGATGCGGCGTCGGCTTCCTTTTCGCCCTGGTTGCCCTGTGCGTCAGCGTCGTCTCCTTTCCACTGATGCTCGACCGTCATGCGACAGCGATCGATGCGATCCGCACCTCGATACGGGCCGTGATGATGAATCCAATTGAGATGGCCGCGTGGGGATTGATCGTTGCGGTATTGCTGGCCGTGGGCTCACTGCCATTCTTCGTCGGTCTCTGCGTCGTTCTGCCGGTGCTTGGTCATGCGACCTGGCATCTCTACAGGAAGGTGGTCGAGCCTGACCGGAATCCTCCGCAAGAAGAGCCCCGTCCGCCGATCGGTCACCGCTACGCGGCCGATTTCCCGGCCTCCCTCTTCCCGTGGAGCCGTGAGCGCTAAGCGTTTTCGAGCGAAGTGGCTACCGGTTCGCGTGAAGAAAACGCGTCGAAACAAGAACCGGCGCGAGCTTGATCGCGCACGCGGCAAGCGGACGTAGTTTATTGTCGCGCCGCGCCGCGGCCTGACCGGCGACCAACCCCGACATGCCGCGAACCATTGCGCGATGTTGGAACGACGAGGTCCGCTCCCAACTTCCGCAGCGGACTTTCGCCGGGACGACGAATGTGGATGTCGGCCGTGCCACACAATCGATGCCGTCCTGGCGAAAGCCAGGACCCATTACCCCAAATGGCATTTGTTGCGCGACGCTGGGGCCACGATCCCGCTCACAATCGAATCCGGTGGTCATGGGTCCTGGCTTTCGCCAGGACGACGACAGTATTTGCAGCGACGGCGCAATCCACACCGCCACATCCCCTCACCTCATGAGCGCCTCGACCTCCTTGCGGAAGGCCTGGCGCGAGCCGTCGCGGGAGTAGAACATGTGGCCGCCGGGATAGACCGCGAGCCTGGTGCGGCTCGGACCCGCGAAGGCCGGCAACTGGTCGAGGATGATCTTCGAGGCGAAGTACGGGGTGGCGAGATCGAACAGGCCGTGGCCGATCAGGAGTTTCAGATTGGGGTCGAGCGCCAGCGCCTGGCGAAGCTGCGTCACCGACTCCGCCGGACTGATGCCGTGGCCGAACTCCCAGGCCTTGTTCACGCTTTCGCTGAGCAGATGATAGGAGCCGTCCGGCCGCCAGTTCAGCTTGCGCGTGGTGAGGTCGACGGCGGCGCTGGTCAAAGGCGCCATCAGGGGATCGCCGGACGGATCGTTGAAACGGAAGTAGCTCGAATCCGGATAGGGATCGAAGCCTTCGACCGAGGCGTCGTAGCGGCCGGTCACCTTGCCGCTCTTGCGATCGAACTCGCGGCGGAATTCGCCGATGTCGAAACGGCCGGCGAGCCTGCGGCTCACCGCCTGATCGATCCCGGTCAGGCTCGCGACCTTGTCGGCGAGCCGCGCGGTGGCCTCCGTGTCGGCCTGCCCCTTGACGAGGTCGAGCAGGAAATCGCCGCGCGCGTAGCTCTCGACGTCGGCGAGATCCTCGCGCGTCACCGGGCCCTTCGTCTGTCGCGACACCGCCGTCATGGTCGGCAGGCTTGCGACATATTGCAGGAGGCTGGAGCCGGTATATTCGCGGAAATCGAGCACCGGCGAGATCAGCACAAGGCCGCGGACGCCGACGCCCTGCTGCATCTGCAGATTGCGTACCACCTTGGGCCCGCGAATGCCGCCATAGCTTTCGCCGACGAGATATTTCGGCGAGGTCAGCCGGTCGTATTTCTCCAGCCAGCGGCGGATTACCAGCGCGACCGAATTGGCATCGCCGTCGACGGTAAAGAAGCGTTTGCGCGCCTCCTCCGAGGTGGTGACGAAGCGGCTGTAGCCGGTGCCAACCGGGTCGATGAAGACAAGATCGGTGAAATCGAGCCAGGTGTCGGCATTGGCCTGCAGCTCGGGCGCGGCCGAGGACACCGCGCCGTCGAACGGCAGCCGCCACGGCCCGACATTGCCGAATTGCAGCCAGGCCGACGCGGAGCCCGGACCACCGTTGAACAGGAAAGTCACCGGCCGGTTCGCCTTCTCGGCGCCGTCGAGCTGGTAGGACGTATAGGCGATGTCGGCGAGCGGCTCGCCCTTGTCGTCGAACACGCGGATCGAACCCGCGGTCGCGCTGAAGTTAAGGGTGCGGTTCGGCAGCGCGACCGATTGCTTGGTCGTGGAGTCCGGCGGCAGGCGATGCTGCTCGGCGGTCGAGCCGCTGGCCGCAGCGTTGGCGCCGGAGCCCGCCTCGCCGCCGCGTCCTGCCCGCCCCTTCTGGCCGCTCGGGTTCTGGCCAGCTGGGTTCTGGCCACTTGGAGCCTGCGCACTCGGCGACGGCAATGGCTGCGGGGTCTCGTCGTCGGCCCGCGCCGCGGTCGCAAGACAGGCCACCAGCAACGCCGCGGCGAGCCGTGTCGCAAGACTGTTAGCCATATCGTCCACTCCCTGCGCCCCGATTTACGCAATCCAACGGCAAACTGCGCTAGTTTGGCGGCGCCGGCGTGGCATGCGGTCCGTTCCCGGACCATCTCGACAAGGCCGCCCGGGATGTATAGACGAGCGCGGCGTGTTCCGTGCCAAACGAGTTCGTGAGCGAATGGCCAGCTCCAAGCGGTATGACAAGATCGCCTTCGTCGCCAGCGCCAGCGCGGAAGCGCAGTCGGCGCTCGAGCAGCTGACGGAAATGTACGGCAACCATCCACCCACCGATGCCGACGTCGTGGTCGCGCTCGGCGGCGATGGTTTGATGCTGCAGACGCTGCACGCCAACATGCGCAGCGGCAAGCCGATCTATGGCATGCATCGCGGCACCGTCGGCTTCCTGATGAACGAATACTCGACGCATGATCTGCGCACCCGGCTTGCCGCCGCGCGGGAGTCGCTGATCAATCCGCTGCTGATGCGCGCCACCGACATCCACGGCGCCGTGCATCTGCATCACGCCATCAACGAGGTCGCGCTGTTCCGGCAGACCTACCAGGTCGCCAAGCTGCGCATCCTGATCGACGAGCACGAGCGGATGCCCGAGCTGATGGCCGACGGCATCCTGGTGGCGACGCCGGCCGGATCGACCGCCTACAACCTCTCCGCCCAGGGGCCGATCCTGCCGATCAACGCGGCGCTCTTGGCACTGACCCCGATCAGCGCGTTCCGGCCGCGGCGCTGGCGCGGCGCGCTGCTGCCGAATTCCGCCTTCGTGGTGATCGAGGTGATCGAGGGCGAGAAGCGCCCGGTCGCCGCGGTCGCCGACCATGACGAGGTCCGCGACGTCCGCCGGGTCGAGGTGCTGTCCGACAAGACGATCGCGATGCGGATGCTGTTCGACCCCGGCCACTCGCTGGAGGAGCGCATCCTGCGCGAGCAGTTCGGCTACTGACGGCGGCCCCCCTTGCTCCCCCTGCCCGGCAACCAATCATTAACCCCGGGCGGGATATGGTTAACGTCGGGTAATACCGCATTGGCCCGGTATGCCCTATCAGGGCCGGACCATGTATCGCATCGATTTCAACAAGCTGCGATTTTTGATTTGCGACGACAATCCGCACATGCGCCGCATCCTGCGGACGCTGCTGCATTCGTTCGGCGCGCGCGAGGTGTATGAGGCCGAGGACGGCGCCACCGCGCTCGAGATGTATACGCACTACGTGCCCGACATCGTCATCACCGACTGGTCGATGCCGATCTTCGACGGGCTCGAGCTTGCGCAGATGATCCGGCAGCCGGAATCCAAGGGCAATCCCTACGCGCCGATCATCATGCTGACCGGGCATTCCGAGAAGCGCCGCGTCACGGTGGCGCGCGATGCCGGGGTCACCGAATTTTTGGCCAAGCCGATCTCAGCCAAGGGCCTCTACCAGCGCATCATGAACGTGGTCGCCAATCCGCGCCCGTTCATCAAGACCAAGACCTATTTCGGCCCCGACCGCCGCCGCAACACCACCAACACCTATATCGGCCCCGAACGCCGCGGCAGCGGCGAGGTCGAGGTGCTGCAACAGCCGTCGCTGCTCGAAAAGGCGCGCTCGGCCATCTAGGACACCGCCATGGCGAAAGACAAACCCGGGACGATCGAGGTCAAGAGTTTCGGCACGCACCACGTCATCACGCAGCCCAATCCGCTGCGCAAGATGCTGCTGCGCGTCCCCGAGAGCGATCTCGACGATCCGGTCGGCCGCGCCGAAAAGGCGCTCGCCGGGCTGTCGGGCGAGTTCAAGGAGTGGATGACGATCGAGGCCGACCGCCTCTCCGCCGCGCACGCCACCGTGCTGCGCGAGGGCTTCAACCAAAAGACGCGCGAGGAGCTGTTCCGCGCCGCGCATGACATCAAGGGCGATGCCGCGACATTCGGCTATCCGTCGGCAGCCGCAGCCGCCGAGAGCCTGTGCCGCATCATCGAGCACGCGCCGGATCTCGGCGCCGTGCCGCCGCAGCTGATCGCCCACCACATCAACGCCGTGCAGGCGATCGTGCGCAACCGCACCAAGCTCGACACCGCGGTCGTCGCCGGCGTGCTGAGCAAGCAGCTCCGCGGCATCGCCGATGAATTCCTGACCCACGCCAACCGCGACCGTCCCGAGCACCTCGAGGCGATCCTCGCGCCGAGCATCGTGCCCGGCGAATAGTGCCGCGGCCGGCGGCTCGCGTTGCCGCAGCCACTCAAGCATCCATCGATCGGCAGGAAACGCGGCCCTCAGGCCGCGATGAGATCGTCGTCGTAAGGCAGCACCGCGATCGCGTCTTCCGCGGCGAGCTCCTCGCAGAACATCCGCGCGTCCTCGCGGGCCGATTCCGTCGCAAAGCGGCGCAGCAGGATCAGGAGCGGCTCGGCCGCCGAATGATCGGTCTCGCAATGCGTCAGCACCCGCTCCACCATGCGGCGATGCAGCCGCGCCGCGCCGTCGCCGCTGTCGACATAGCCGACCTCGTGGCTGGCCTCGAGCGCGACACGGAACGCGGCGTAGGTGGTCTCCGGCAGGCCGGCGCGACGCAGCAGCGCCTGCAGGCCGTTGCCGCCGCGGTCGTTCAACAGCGCGGAGACGCGGCCATAGGGCAGTCCGGAAAGCTCGGCGAGCGCCGCTCCGAACAAGTCAAGATTGCCCGACAGCAGCGCGCGCAGGATCAGCCCTGCGGTCAATTGCCCAGTGGCGCGCAGATGCGTGATCAGGTTCTGCATGTCGTCGCCGAAGGCGCGCGCGGCGATGTTCACCGTGGAGCGCTCCCTGGCCTCGCCGGCAATGCGGTCGGCCCGATCGGCACCGAGCCAGTTTCGCGCGACGACGAACTGCGCCAGCGTGTCGGAGAGCTTTGCGACCAGCGCCAGCCGCGTCGCCGACGGCAGGTCTTCCAGCTGCAGCATCGATTCCCTGATGGCGGCGAGATGGCCGTGGCGTTCGACGATGCGATCCCAGGAGAACGGCGCGAGGCCGGCGTAAGGATTTTCGATCAGCTCGAGCGCGGCCGCGGCCGAGCCGACCTCGGCAATCGCGGCGGCGACGGAGGCCGGCAGGTTGATGCGGCGCGCGATCGCGCACTGCATCTCGTCGGAACCTGTGGCAACGATGTCGACGAGGTCGGCATCGATCAGAAGCGGTGAATGTTCCAGCACCGGCAGCGCGATCGCCGGCTGGTCGGCCGACAGCGCCTGCACGATCGCGGCAGGCGCATCCGCACTGCGCGCGAACACCTCGGCCATCGCCTGCCGCACCAGCGGCGACGGGTCGTCGAGCAGCATCAGCAGCGCGCCTTCGGCTGCGATGCGGTCGTCCTCGGTGAGATCCGAGATGAGCCAGGCTCGGGCCAACGCCCGTGTCGCCTCCGCTCGCTCACCTGCTGGAGCGGTCCTAATCCAACTAATAAACTGCCGAACGATCATGGTCCTTCCGGCTTACGCAACGAAACGGCATCGGCATACGACGCCACTACAAGGAAAAATAAACCATGACGCTTAATAAAGGGTTCACCATAAACGTTTGGGATTATTGACGTTTCGTTAAGACGGCAACGGCGTGCGGCTTCGCGCGCGCAGCACGGCAGCGCTAGCCGTTGCTGTAGGTGCCGCTCGGATCGCTGAACAGGTCAAGGCGGCCGGGCGCGCGGACCTTCGGCGTCGCCGACGCGGTCAGCGAGGAGGAATTGCCCCACAGCTCCTGCACCGCCGGCGAGATCGGCTCCGAGCGGTCGCCGGCCTGGTAGAGCGAGCGGAAGGTCGGTGCCGGCTGCGCCGATGCGACGGCCGGGGTCGCTCCGACGGGCGTCGCCGACCGGGAGTCCGGGAACGTCGAGAGATAGGACGCGGTGTCCATGGTCAGCGCTTGTGTGGGCGCCGCGCTTGCGATCGCGTAAGGCGACATGGTGTCGCCGCCCGCCGCGGCGAAGGCGGTGCGCGTATCCTTGGAGTTCGCGGCCGCGGCGTAGCGCGTGGTCAACACCGAATAGACCTGGCTGACGCTGCGCGCGCTGCCCGACTTGTCGTAGAAGATCGACTGGTTGGCGGCCGCCGCCTTCGGAAACATCGCGGCCGCATTGGCGCTCGGGCTATCCTCGGTGCTCGAGATCAGTTTGCCGGCGCCGCCGACGCCCATGAAGTGGGCCATGTAGAGCTCGGCATCGGTCGGACGGCGGCCGAGCTTGCCGGTGAGCTTGAAGCTGTTGGACTGCGTCAGTACCGCCGCCATCGAGGACGCCGCGTCCGGATCGTCGCGCAGCTTCATGACCGCGGCGCGCGCGGAGGGATCGCCGACCGAATAGCTGCCGTCGGAATTCCTGCTGATGGCGTCGGCATACTGTCCGTAGCCGAGCTGGCTTCCGGCCTCCTTGACGGTGCCGAGCCAGGTCTGGTCGATGAATTGATAAAGTCCGTGCGCCGACGAGGTCGTGGCGCCGGCCCGCGGATTGAAATTGGATTCCATCTTCGCGGTCGTGAGCAGATATTCGAAGCTCGTGCCGGTGGTCGCGGCCGCCTGCTTGATCGAGCTCGCGACCTTCAGGCGCGAGGGATCGACACCTGCCGAAGCCGTCGCATTGAAGAGATCGACCGCCATCTGTCCGGGTGCCTTGCCGGGCGCCGGCAATCGGCACCCATGTCCCGTCAACCTGCCGTAATTATGGTTAATGGCGCGTTAATGGCTCAGGGCTGGGCCTCGTAGTAGTGCGCGACCTGGTCGATCTCCTCGGCCGTCATCTGGCGCGCGATGTTGCGCATCTGCTGACTGATGTCGTTGCGGCGCGCCCCGGATGCAAAGGCCTCGAGCTGCGCCTTGATGTAGACCGCCGACTGGCCGCCGAGCCAGGGGCTTCCCGCCTTGTTGTCGACATCGCCGTGGCAGGAGCCGCAAGGCGCGATGTTGCGCATCGGGGCGCCCGTCACCACGACCGCCGGCGCGGGACGCGCGGTATCCAGATTGTTCGAAGGCACCCGCGGCAGATAGGCGTAATAGGCCGCGACATCCTTCATGTCCTGATCGCTCATCGCCGCCGCGAACGGGCTCATCACCACGCTGACCCGCGCGCCGGTCTTGAAGTCGTTCAGCTCCTTGTACGTCACCGCCGCAAATTGCCCGGCGAGGTTCGGTGAATGGGCGTCGCTGACGCCCTGCGGTCCGTGGCAGATCGCGCAGCGCTGCGCCAGCGTTGCGCCCCGCCCGATCGAGACCTGATTCACCTTGGTCAGCATCTCCGACGTCATGATGACGTTCGACGTCTTGAAATCCGGCTTGATGCCGGCCTCCTGCACGGCGGCACGCGGAACGCCGGCCGCGCTGCAGATCGCATCCCAGACGCCGGCAAGCTTCAAATTGGGTTGCGCCAGCGGCAACCAGATCAGGCCTGCGATGGCCGACAAAACGGCGATGGCGACCGTGATGCCGACGCTGGCGCCGAACCACGGATTGCGCAGCGAGAACAGCGGCTGGTCGCTCATCGGCCCGCTCCGACATAGACCGCGGGCACGCTGGTCTCGTTCAGCGCCATTAGCTGCGCAATCGGGAAACCATAGTTCACCACGGTGAGACCGACCATCAATGCGAGCCACAGGCCGAATGAGTTGAGCGCGACCGGAATCCGCGCCGGCATGTGCAGCGGCACCGCGAAGCGGTACGCACCCGCCTCGCCTCGCGCGCCGAATTGCCCGCGGATCAGCACCAGCAGGAACAGCAGGCCCGACAGCAACAGGATGAATCCGCCGATTGCCGACATCGTGACCGACAAGGCCTGCGGCGAGATCGCCGGGTTGGCATAGTCATAATAGGCCATGCGGCGCGGCATGCCGAGAATACCCACATAGTGCCACGGGAAGGTGGTCACGATCATGCCGATGAACCATAGCCAGAGCTGCGTGCGCATCAGGCCAAAACTGTCCAGCGCCCGATCGGTCAGATGCGGCCACAGATCATAGGCGATGGCAAAATACATGATGACGATGGCGCCACCGAAGATCAGGTGGAAATGGCCGGTGATCCACTGCGTGTTGTGCACGGTGGCGTCGAGCTGATAGCTCATGTTGATCAGACCGCCGGCGCCTCCGAAGCCGAGCATGACCAGCGACAGCGCCGTCGCCAGCATGATCGGATTGGACCACGGCAGCGCGCCGATCCAGCCGAATGCACCGCGGCCACCGCGCAGGCGGCTGGCGATCTCAGCCGACGCGCAGATCGTGAACACCGTGAGCAGCGTCGGCAGCGCGACGAGGCCGGTGAACACAGAGTGCATGAACTTGAATCCGGCGCCGACCTGCGGATCGGCAAACAGATGATGCACGCCAATCGGCATCGCCACCACGACGAACAGGATGAACGAAATCCGCGCCATCGCGTCGCTGAAGAGCCGGCCGCCGATCGCCCGCGGGAAGATCGTGTAGTAGGCGATGTAGGTCGGGATCAGCCAGAAATAAACGATGGCGTGCAGCGTCCAGGAGAAGAAGACGCGCGCCAGCCCCGCATCGATCGTCGACTTCAGCCCAAGCGCCACGGGCAGGATCTGGAACAGGATCTCAAGCGCCGCGCCGACCGCGGTCCAGCCCCAGAGCAATGAGCCCGCGACATTGGCGTACATCGCAAGCGGCACCGGCTTGCCCGGGTTCTCGCGCTTCCAGATCGCGAAATTGATCACCATCAGCGCGACCCAGATCCATGAGCCGACCACGACCATGACGACGCCGATGTAGTAGAAGGGATTGCCGACCATCGGCGGATAGAAGGTGTAGAGCACCGAGGCGAGCCCGAGCGACACCGGGATCATCGCGACAATGGCGCCGACGGCGACCAGGAAGAAGCCCACCCAGGCCCAACGCCGTCCAACCAGCTCTTTCTCGAGCGAGGCTTCGGTGATCGCGTAGCCGAAGCCCATCGCGATCAGCGTCGGGAAGACGTATCCCATCGCCGAGCCATGGGCGGTGACCGAGCGATAATAGAACTCGGGATTGAAATGCCAGGCGTTCAACGGGCTGCGCACGAACATCTGCCAGGCGCCGAGCACCAGCGCGACGCCGAACACGATGAAGGCAAGCCAGAAATGCGCCGCGATCAGCCGCTTGTTAATCAACACAGGTCAGCCTCCGCTTCGCTGCCGCCATGTCACGGAACGCAGCCTTGTCGACCACCTTGACCTTGCCCCACATGCCCTGGTGGCCGATGCCGCAGAATTCCTGGCACGGCATCACGTGATCGCCCGGCGCCTTGAAGCGCACCGGCAGGTCCGTGACGTAGCCCGGCACCAGCATCGTGTTGATGTTGGTGCCCTCGATCAGAAAACCGTGGACGACATCGGCGCTGGTGGCGCGGAAGGTGATCGGCGTCTCCGCGGGCACCACGATGCATTGCGGCGTGAAGGAATATTGCTGGCCAATCGCGCGAACGGTGACCGATCCGTCGGCCTGCATTTCGCTGCCGAGATTGCTCTCGACGAATTCGCCCGACAGATGCAGCGTCTTGGGATCGGCGGTTTCGACCCGGCCCTGCGGCATCGTCGCCTGATGGATGCCGATATAGGTCGCCATGCCGACCAGGACGCCGACAATGACGATCGACAGCGTCGCCCAGCGCCGCTCGATCCGTGCGGCAACGGCCTCGCCGAGGCTGTGGTCAGTCTCGCTCGCCATCAGGGAACGCTCCGCGGCAGGAAGACCAGCAGATAGAATGCAAACCACAATCCGACCACGACGGCCGTCGCAATGCCCGCGACCGCGATCGCGCCACCCGGACCGGCCCGTACGATGGTCTCGACATCATCGTCTTCCGAGCCCGATGCCGGCGGTTGCGGCGAAGACGAGTTGATCATGATCGCGCTCCCCTTAGCGCGCGACGAGACGAGATTGACTAGTCATCGCGCTTTAGCTCCTTTGTTTGAGCATGATCGTTTCGGAAAACCGCTTCGCGCTTTTCCGGATCATGCTTTAGTTCAGCGTTGCTGCCCGCAGTTCGTTGGCCTGCCGCGCCGACACCGGCTCGCCGCGATTGCCCCAGGCCGTTCGAATGTAGGTCACGACAGCCGCGACCTCGTCATCCGACAGCTTCTGCGCGAACGGCGGCATGCCGTGGGGCATCGGATTGCCCGACGTGCCCGGCGGATACCCGCCATTGAGCACCATCCGGATCGGGTTCACTGCGGAGACCATCTGGATCGACTGATTGCCGGCCAGCGGCGGATAATCCGGCGGCATGCCCTGCCCGGTCGCGCCATGACAGCTTGCGCAGTCGCGGTCATAGATCGACTTGCCAAAGGACAGCAGCAGACTGCTCTCGGCCGACGGCAGCGACGTCGACGCCTTTTCCGGAGGACCGCCCTGCGCAAGGCCCTTCAGGTAGACCGCCATCGCGCGCGCATCATCATCATTGAGATATTGCAGGCTGTTGTAGACGACCTCGGCCATCGGCCCGTACACGGCGCCCTTGGCGGACACGCCCTTGCGCAGATAGTCGACGATCTCCTCGATCGTCCAGTCGCCGAGCCCCGTCTCCTTGTTGGAGGTCAGCGACGGCGCGTACCAGTTCTGCATCGGGATCAGGCCGCCCTCGAAGGCCTGCGACTGCTTGCTGCCGCCGAGCGCATTGATCGGGGTGTGACACATCCCGCAATGACCCAGTCCCTCGACCAGATAGTTACCTCTATTCCACTCTGCCGACTTCGTTGGATCCGGCTTGAACTCGCCTTCCCTGAAGAACAGCGTGCGCCAACCGAGGATCAGCGAGCGGTTGTTGAACGGGAATGTCAGGTCATGCGCCTTGTTGAGCTGCCTCACCGGCGGCACCGTGCGCAAATAGGCGTAGATCGCGTCGCCGTCCTCGCGCGTCACCTTGGTATAGGAGGCGAACGGCATCGCCGGATAGACCAGGCCGCCATCGGGGAAGCGGCCATTGTGCATCATCTGGTAGAACTGATCCGACGTCCACGTGCCGATCCCGGTCTGCGGGTCGGGCGTGATGTTCGACGTGTAGAGCGTGCCGAATGGCGTCTTCATCGGGAGGCCGCCGGCGAAGGTCTTGCCTTCGCGCGCGGTGTGGCAGGCGATGCAATCGCCGGCGCGTGCGAGATACTCGCCCTTGGCGAGGACGGCCGGATCGGCCGCCTTCTGCTGCGCCGATGCCGCGATGGGCGACAGTGCCAGCATCACTCCGACAAGCAGTCCTGTTAAGGTTCGCGACATCGGCACGATCCCTTCAATGCGGTTCGCTGCCGCATTCGAGCGGCATCGGAAGGCTGCCTCGCGGCGCGAAGGATGGATCCGCCGGCGCCGGACGCGATGACAGGTAGGCGGCCACCGCCTTCACGTCGTCCTCCGTCAGCAGGCTCGCGACGATCTGCATGCAATCGGGAGCGAACGCGGTCCGTGTGCCGTAGCGCCAGCCGCCGAGCTGGCCGCTGATATAGGCGGCGCGCAGGCCAAGCAGGCCGGGAATGCCGGGCTCCATGCCGCCCAACGTCGGACCATGGCAGGCCGAACAGGGTGGAATGCCGTGCTGCGCATCGCCGTTCTTCACGATCTGCTCGCCACGCGCCAGGATCTCCTTGCTGTCGACCGGCGGGACCGGCGGCGGAAATGCCGGCCTGAGCGAGGCGAAATATTCGGCGATCTTCTTCAGGTAATCGTCGGTCTGAAATTCCAGTAGATAGTTCATCGGCGGATATTTCCGCCGTCCATCCCTGAATGCGATGAGCTGGTTGTAGAGATAGCCCGCCGGCTTGCCGGCCAGCCGCGGGAAATAGGCGTCGCTGGTGCCCTCGCCTTCGGCGCCGTGACAAGGTGCACAGGCAAGGACGCGCGCGGCCATCGTGTCGGGTGCGCGCTCGGTCGTCTGCGATTGCGCCGCGCCGATCGGCAACACAACCCAGGCAAGAAACCCAACAAGCGGTATCAGACGATGCGCCACAACTCACCCCCAGCGCGACGACGATGTGCAATTACTTGCACACGGCCGAACAGGAGGCAACGAAGTGCATCACTCCGACGCATCGCATTTGATTTAGATCAACGCTCTATTTGCGATAGACCTGCGCCGGATCGAACATCCGATCGGCATCGACGAATGACAAACGAATGTCACCGCCCTCGTCCTTCACCGCGCGATAGAAGCAGGAACGCCGTCCGGTGTGGCAGGCAGCGCCGATCTGCTCGACCTTGATCCACACCGCGTCCTGATCGCAATCCATCCGGATCTCGACCACGCGCTGGGTCTGGCCCGAGCTCTCGCCCTTGCGCCACAGCGCATTGCGCGAGCGGCTGAAGTACCAGCCTTCGCCGGTCGCGATCGTCTTGCGCAGGGCTTCGTCGTTCATGTGCGCGACCATCAGCACATCGCCGGTCGCGGCATCGGTCGCGACGCAGGTCACAAGACCTGCCGCGTCGAATTTGGGCTGGAAGGCCAGCCCCTCCTCGCGGTCGTGATCGTGGGTCGATGCGGACACGGAAGACCTCGCTCAGAAAATGCGAGGTTACCGGTTCGGTCCTCGCACCAGGGACAGGAAACGCTGCTGCTCCGCCGGATTGTCGCGGAACATGCCGGTGAAGCGGCTGGTGAAGGTCGATGCACCATGCTTGGCGACGCCGCGCACCGACATGCAGGTATGCTCCGCCTCGATCAGCACTGCAACGCCGCGCGGCTTCAGCACCTCGTCGATCGCAGCCGCGACCTGCGCGGTGAGATGCTCCTGGGTCTGCAGACGGCGGGCGAAGATGTCGGTCAGGCGCGCCAGCTTGGAGAGGCCGACGACGCGCTCCACCGGCGTATAGGCGATATGCGCCTTACCATAGAACGGCATCATGTGATGCTCGCACTGCGAGGTGAACTCGATGTCGCGGACGAGGACGAAATCGTCGTAGCCGGCGGTCTCGCCGAAGGTGCGGTTCAGCACTTCGGCCGGGCACTGGTGGTAGCCCTGATAAAGTTCGTCATAGGCCTCGACGACCCGGCGCGGGGTGTCGAGCAGACCCTCGCGGCCGGTGTTCTCGCCGATATAAGCGAGCAGCGTCTTGACGGCGTCCTCCGCCTCCGCCCGCGACGGGCGCGGCTGATCGGCACGAACGGCCGCCGTCATGAATTCTGAGGGGTCGAGCTCGCCGGGCTTGGCGTCGGCCGGCTTGCTGGGGCGAATCGACTTGATCAAGGCGTCCATGTCTTCTCCGTTCGACCGGCCCTCGGATTTGACCTTGGTCCGGATGTGTCACCGGGCAGACGGGGCGGATGGTTCGACCGCCGGGCGCCTGAGTCCCATTATTGTAGCACCGCCGCGGCGGAGGTGGGCCGCGGTGGCTGCATGGCCGGGCTATGTTTCCGGCGTTGCCGTCCATATATAGGACGGTGCAACCCAGCCGCCAAGAGCGCCCGGCACGGCCGGAACAAGGCATCTGTCCCCATGCTGAACGACATTTACAACAAGCGGATCATCGAGTTGGCCGGCAATATTCCGCGCCTCGGACGGCTGGCCGACCCGGACGCCAGCGCCACCGCCCACTCCAAATTGTGCGGTTCGACCGTCAAGGTCGACCTCAAAATGGACGGTCCCGTGGTGACGGACTTCGCCCATGACGTGAAGGCCTGTGCGCTCGGCCAGGCCTCCTCCTCGATCATGGCGAGCCAGGTGGTGGGCTCGACCGCGGACGAGCTGCGCGAATTGCGCGAGACGGTCCGCAAGATGCTGAAGGAAAATGGCCAGCCCCCGCAGGGCGGCAAATGGGCCGATATCGCGCTGCTTGAGCCGGTGCGCGACTACAAGGCCCGGCATGCCTCGACCCTGCTGACCTTCGATGCCGTGGTCGATGCGATCGGCCAGATCGAGGCCAAGGCGAAGCAGCCGGCGTAAGATTCCATGTTAGGTCATTCCGGGGCGATGCGGAGCATCGAACCCGGAATCTCGAGGTTCCGGGTCCGCTTACGCGTCCCGGAACGACGCGACAATGTCCGTGCTTACTGCGCGGGCTGGACCGGCGCCGGCGCCGGGGCTGCGCTGCCGCCGGTCGGCACCACGGCCTCGGCGGTCTTGGTTGCCCTCGCCGCCTGTGGCGCCTCACCCTCCATCGTGTTGCTGACGAAGCGATCGTTGTTCTTCGGTTTCGCCTCGGCGACGGGAATTGCGTTGTCCTTGCTGTTGTCCTGCCGCGGCAGCACGTCGGCAACCGCATCCGTGGTGATGAGATTGGTCAGCCGCAATTCGGCCGCCGACAATTCGTGCAGGTCTTCCCACGGCGGCACGCTGAGCGAGAGCGCCAGCAGGTCACCGGCGCCGCCCATATCGAAGGTGTATTTGGCAAGACGGCCGATATCGCGCTCGACGATCATCAGGTCCTGCGCGGTGTAGCTCGCGGCCTTGGCGTCGTCGGCGCGATCGCCCATCCAGATCTGATGCACGCGGACATGGGCGGCCGGCGGAACGTAGCGCGTCTTGCCCGACAGCAGCAGGAACACGCACATCGACTCGCAATAGGCATCCGGCAGAACGCTCGCGCGGCCGCCCTGCGCGACCTGATTGACGACGCTGGTGCCGACCGTGGTCAGCACGCCGAGACCGCGGAAGCGGCGGCCGAGCGCGATCGCGTCGTTGACCGAGCCGCCGCTGGAATCGAGCACGATGGTGGCGCCGTTAAGCTGGCGGCCGCGCGCGAACTCGTCGAATTCCCTCGGACTATCGGCCGTGATGATGCCGACCGCGGACACCCAGCCACGGCAATTCGGCTGGCAGGCGATCCAGCTGAACTTCATCGGCAGCTTGCGCTCTTCGAGGGTCGAATTGGCCTGCGCGGAACCGCCCGCCATGGCGGCGGTGCCGGAAACCGCGAAGCAAAGAGCAACGGCGCCGGTAAGCGCCCAACTGCGCAACGAGAGCGACTTGACGAGCCTCAATTTGGTTCCTTCCCCCAAGCCCTTGGTGATGCGAGCGGTGGCAATGGCCCCATGGCAATGCGCCACGATTCTGTCAGCGGCGCGTTATGGGAACGGTAGCGTTGCTGACCCGGACCGTCCATAGAGCCCTTGCTGCAGCGCCATCGGTGCTGTGCAATAATAACGAACTGTGGCGTAAATATCTGCAACAAAACAGTTCCTTGGCTTGGAACCCCCGCAAGACTACGTACATACTTGCGTATGCCGCCGACAGACCATTCAACGACACACCATCCACAATGCATGGAATGTGCCAGCACCATGCGCCGCTTGCCGCGCAACCTCGGCCGCGCCCTGATCTGGATCTACCGGCACACGCTGTCGCCGCTGGTCGGCTACAACTGCCGGCATCTGCCGACCTGCTCGGTCTATGGCGACGAGGCGATCGAACGCTTCGGCCTGTGGGGCGGCGGCTGGATGACGCTGGCGCGGCTGCTGCGCTGCCAGCCCTGGGGAACATCCGGGATCGATAATGTCCCGCTGACGAAGCCGCCCGGGGCGCGCTGGTACTTGCCCTGGCGCTATGGCCGCTGGCGCGGCGTCAACGACGGTTGACGCGGCGTCAACGAGAATTGATCGGTTGCTGCGGCAGGTCCAACTGCGGCGCGCATTGCTGCCCGGCGGAACTGTGGTGATAGTTGGCGCATTGTTTCGTTGCCCCCTTGGGGAGGAAACAACAATGCGCTGGAAAATCAGCCACAACGGTCATGATCCCCGGCAGATCGACTTGCTGGCCGTGCTTGCCTTGCTCGTCATGATCGTCGCCGCCTACGGCTACTTCACCCACAATCCGAACAAGCCGAGCACGACGGCGTTCATCGTGCCCAGCCAAAGCGTGAGGTGGTGACGCGCAGCGCAAGCGCCACGCGCTTGCCGCGTGGGACAACCGCTTCGCTCTTTTCCCGATCGTGCTTTAGCGCCACAGCCAGAAGTCACCTGGCGGCGCCGCTGCCGGCGGCGGACGCGGCCTGCGCGGCTTCGGCTTCGATGCGAGTATCGGCATCTGCTCGGACGGCGGCAGCGCTTCTGCCGTCGCGGTCCCGTCACCGGACAGCCTCACCGACAACAGCACGTTCGATTCATTCGGCCGCCAGCGATAGCCGATGCCGAATTCGATCGGCCGCGCCTGGGCGAACAGTTCGGCATAGGATTGCTGATAGAGACCGGGAAATTTCTCGACCGGACCAAGATAGCGGCCGAATGGAAGGAAGCGCCACTTCCGTGGACTGTAATGCGCAAGCGGGATTCCGGAATCGTCCTGGATGATCGTCGCGCTGTTGGCGAGAATGAAGCTGCGCACCGCCGAGAAGTCGGCGAGATGCATGAGGTAGGATGCACTCTTGATCAGGCTGTCGCCGGGCGCGAGCGTGGCGCAGAATTTCAGGAAGCCGCTCGCCTTCACGCCGGAATTGGAGAGGTCGGTCGCGAAGTAATACAGCGTCTTCTCGACGCCGTCAGCGCTGGCAAAGACGATGCGCGTGCCGCGCGTGTTGCCGCGTGCCGGCACAGTCACACCGACATGGAGCGCCCCATTGACATCGAGCGTCACCGGCTTGACGTCGCGGATCGTCATGCCGGAGCGCGCCAGGAACACATAGAGGATCGGCAGCGTGCCGCTGACCTCGCCGACATCGAGGTCCGTCTTCATCTGCCTGGTGTTGAAGAAGGAGAAATTCAGCAGCGACCAGAGCGAACGCTCGACGTTGTCAAGCGCGAGCGCAACGGCGTCGGGCGGCAGCGCGCTCAGGTCGGACACGCCGCCCGTCGGCTCCAGTCCGCTCAGCACATAGGTCGTCGCCCTCGAATAGAACGCATTGGCATAGAGGAAATCCGGGCCGGCGAACATGTAGAACATGGTCGGCCTGGGTGCGGCGAGATTGGCGACGGACCAGTCACCAATCTTCGACAATTGCTGTTGCGCGAGCTGGACGAACGCGGAATCGAAGAATTTTGCATGGCGCTGCCAGGCCGGATCCGCCGTCAACGGCAGCAGCGGCGAATTGGCCGACGGCTGCAGGCCGGCAAGAAAACGCGCAGTGTCATCCGCGGTAACGTCAGCCGCACGCACCGCCGGCGCGATCAGCACAAAAGCCAGCGCCAACACCGCGACGGACAAGGATACTCTCATTCCAACTCCAGACGGTCATGGGACGATCAGGCCACTTGGGGAAGACCAGGTTGATCAACGGGCCTCGAGGCGGGATGACTCGCGCGCATGTCGATCCGGCAGGCGACGAGCAATTTAGTGCTGGATTATACCGCAGGTTGCCCTAGAGTTTAACCTGCTCCATCACGAATCCATCTGTTTCTGCGTGCGGCCCGACCTTGTCGAATCACGGCTTTTCGATTCACGGCTTTGTCGTTTCACAAGGCTTCACGTTCCTGACATCGTTTTCGAGCGCGACAAGTCATGTTCAGAAAGAATTTGATCGCGATTCTCCTGGTGGTGTCGTGCATGCCGGTTACCTCGCCGATGTCGCATGCCGAAGATGCTCCCCTCTCCGCGCGTGCTCCCCAGGCGTGCTGGACCGCCGCGGACCTCGCTGCACGGGACGGCGAAGACAACATCGTCAAGGAGAGGCTCGAGCCTCCGCTCCCCCAGCCCGCGTCGGTGGACGCGACGTCGGCCGGGCCGAGCACACCGGGCAGCGTTCGGAGCGTCCGCCTGCCGCCCGGGAAGCGGCTGATCGCGCTGACCTTCGACTTGTGCGAAGGCGTCAATGAGGTCGCCGGCTATCAGGGCAAGATCGTGGACATCCTGCGTGGCCACGGGGTCAAGGCGACGTTCTTCATGAGCGGCAAATGGATGATGACCCACAGGCTGCGCGCCCAGCAACTGATCTCGGACGCCCGCTTCGAGGTCGGCAATCATACGTGGGAGCACCGCAACCTGCGCCTGTTGTCAGGCGCGGCCGCGGCGGACGAAATCAGGAAGGCCGACCAGGCCTACGACGAGCTCCGCCAGGAGCTCGAGGGCCGCAAATGCGCCGTGCCCGGCCGCGAAGCAACGACCGATGCGATCGCGCCGAAATCGATGGGCCTGTTCCGGTTTCCCTACGGAGCCTGCGATTCCAAATCGCTCGCGACGGTCAGCCAGCAGGGCCTTGTGCCGATCCAGTGGGATGTGTCGTCAGATGACCCCGACTGGAAAGAGCGCCCCGACGCCATGACGAAACGGGTGCTCGACAACGTGCACCCGGGATCGATCGTGCTGTTTCATGCGAACGGCCGCGGCTGGTACACCGACGATGCACTTCCGGACATCATTTCGAGCTTGCGCAAGCAGGGCTACGACTTCGTCACCGTGACGGAGCTTCTCAAGGCGGGCGAGCCCGTGATCAGTTCGTCCTGCTATGACCAGACCGTCGGAGACACCGATCAATACGACGAGCTCGCGCGCCAAATCGAGGCGCGCTGATCCTTGCGCGCGGCCCGCAAGAACAACCAGACCGGAATGGACGACCGCCGGGGCGCGGCACTACGGCGAAACGTCGTGCAGGACCGACCTCGCATATGAGGTGACGGCGTTGCCGTCCTCGAAGAATGTCCCGACATTGACGTCGCCGGCTTCCGAACCGGTTGCCATCAGAGTGCCGCGCATAGTCTTGGCGACGGCAAGGCCGAACAAGCTGTTGCGATACGTCAACTTGGCGATCTGGGCTCCCGAACGCGCATCGCTCACGATCACCGAATTGTCGTCCGACGTGCTGACGATCGACTTGCCCGACGGGGAGAACTTCGCAGCCGTGACGTAGGGCGAAGCATGATGGCTGACGTTTTTCGAATCTTTGCTCGCAACGTCCCAAATCTTCACCTCTCCGGCTTGGGACGAGGCAACCAGGGCCGTCTCATCCGGCGCGAAATCAAGCGAATTCACTTCCCCCTTGTGACCGCCATAGGAGCGGAACTGATTGCGATTGCGAAGATCGAATAGTTGAATCGGGCACTTTCCTGCACCGGCGGCGACCAGTCGCCCGCTTCCGGAGAGCGCAATGTGCACCTCCGATTCATTCGACGTGCAATCGTCGTCGGGCGCTTCGGAGGGTATCTTTCCATTCAGCGGCAGCGTCACGACATCAGGATTTTCCGACGCCGAACAGCTCCATTGCGCACCTCGCAACGGGCACAGCAGGACGCTCGCCGTCTTTCCGTTTCGCACCTCGACGGCCAGCAGCGTGCCGGACGCGCCGATCGCCAAAGCGCGTCCCACCAGGATCGGGTCGCCGGGCAATGCGACGGTCCGCACCACCCATCCACCATCGCCTTGCCTGTTCCACACGGTGAGTAGCGGCTCCACGGCGCTTACGACGATCTCGTTGGCGGTCCGGACCAGCACCTGATCGTATTTTGGCTTCCCCTCGGTCGGAAGCGGCTGCGGCATTTTCCCGGCAGCTTTCACGTAGACATCGGCCTTGTCGGTAAAGACGACCTCCTCGCCGGAGGGATTGAGCGCCACCGAGAAAACCCGCCGCGGCCGCTTGTCTTCGGCTGGAGGCAAGCGAAAGCTCAGTTCGCGGATACTCGCCCTGTCGATGAGCGGCGTCCAGACCCGCGCGGTGCGATCGAGCGACGACGTGACCAGCATCGTCGATGCGGGATTGAAGCGGACAGTTCGTAGCGGGTAAAAATCGACGGCGGTATCCTCCGCGCCGACCGGCCGCGGACTTTGCCGCGATGCCAACGCGTCGGCCGCAATCACGTTGAGCAGACGCCAGGTTCCCGTTTGATAGACCCGAACGGAGCCATAGAAATCTCCCGTCGCGAGCAAGCTGCCGTCGCGGCTGACATCGACGTCCCAGATGGCGTTGTTGTGCTCAAGCGCGAAAGGCGAAGGCTTTGCGGTTCGCGTCGATGCGTCGAACTCCCAGATCGTGACCTTGGCATCGTTGCCGGCGGAGACCAGCGTCGAACCGTTCGGCAGAAACTTGACCGATTTGACCCGGCGCTTTGTGGACTCCTCCGGGCAAATGGACCGGCTAGGGTCATCGACCGGCAGGAAGCAGATGCGTCCGTCTCCAAGGCCGACCGCGATCGTCTGTTTGGCGCGGTCGATATCGACCGCCCAGATATCCGCGGCCGACAGCTGCTTCTTCAGATCAACGTCTTGCTTCAAGGTCCATGACAACGGATCCTGCGCCTGCGAAGCGCCGGGTTGCGCAGCCGAGGATGAAGATCGCTCCCAAATCGCGATGTTTCCCGCGCGCGAGGACGTCACGAGCAGTGTGCCGTCGAAGGAAAACACCACCTTGAACACACTATCGATGCCGTGCGGGTTATGACCATCGATTTGCAGGGCCTTGAACCTGTTCTCCGTGCCGGTCAGGTCAAGCAGCACCACTGATCCCTGATTGAATCCGATCGCCGCGACGTCGCCCCGAGGCGACACGATGAGCGATCGGCCCTGCGCGCGGTTTCTTTCGGGGTCGGGCAGGCCGAAATCGACCTCGCGCAAGACGTCGCGCCCGGGAGTAACCGCCCATTGATGGAGTATTCCCGACTTGTCGATCGCAAGCACCGAATTTCCATCGGCGGCAAAGTCGGCCGCATGAACCTCATCTCCGGCACCGAAGCGATAGAGTTCGTAGACCTGCGGCAGCTTGCTCCACACGGCACCGAAATTCGCCAGTCCAAGGTTGAACGCCTTCAGCGCCGATTTGACCTGGTAAATTCGCGTGTGCTCGAGCGGAAGACTCCAGATCTCCTGTTCGTCTTCGACCCTTTGTTTTTCCTGCGCCACCCTTTCCTTCTCGCGGGCGTTCGCACTCACCATCTGGAACGACACCAACGACACGCCAGCAAGGAGCCCAAGCGCGACGACGATCGAGGTCACCACGAACAGCCATTGCTGTCGCTTCGAGGCGTCCAGCAGCGCCACGATCGACTTGAAAATCGCCTCCGGCGTCGCCCTCCGTGTGCCGCTCTCGGGCGGACCCGACCAATCGACGTTGCCGAGATAGCGGGCCGCCCATTCAGAACTGGGGCGGGTCTTGTCAAACCATGACTGGTACTGGCCGCGCGCGACCCACTTCAAGCCGATCCCTGCGAACAGCCTCTCGAAGGCCGATCGGCTGTCCGGGGTGCTGCTCCAGTCCCGCGCCAGACGTGCAAGCGAGGCAATGTTTTCGCCCGACCTCTTCTCGTCGGCCATCCATTCGGCCTGCAACGGCTGCCAGAGGCGCAGGATGCACTCATGCGTGACGTCGACGGTGTCCTCCTTGGCAAGAAGAGGATCATACCGGAGGTAGGCCTCGTCGCGGGTGACGAATGCGCGGACGATGGAGCGGGTGTCGTCGTCTGACGCGCCGATGATCTTCGCCAGCGTTCCGAGCTTCTGCGGCTGCCGGATATCGCGATTCCGGCTGTCGACCGTGGTGAGGGCGCAAAACGCCAGCCGCGCCGCCGGCTTCAGGTGCTCCGGCAAGGTATCGTAGCGCTGCGTCAGCCGGTCCGACAGCGTGTGACGCAGCGCGAGCCGGCCCTCGGCCGACATCAGATCGAGCTTCTCGGGAAGCTCGAAGACGCGGACAAAGTCCTCGAGCCCTATGGTGACGTCCTTGCGGTTCTCCGCCAGCGTCTTCGCGGCATACAGCCTGCGCAAGGCGTGCTGCATCAGCGGAAGCCTGTCGAGCTCGTCCTCCAGGCAATTCAGCAGCCAAGTCGAAAGGTCCGGCAGAATCTGACCACCCCACAGCGTGATGGGCCCTTCAATCGCCTGCTGGATCTGGTAGCGGTCGAGCACGGGGGTGAGAAACTGGCTGTCGTTGATCAGGTGCGCAAGTCCGGGATAGCGCGAACACTTCTCCAGCTCGTCCGTGCGGATGGTGATGACGATGTAGATCTTGCCCTTGGCCGCGGCGGTCTTCAGCAAGATCTCGACGAGGTTGACCGCCGCTTCGGAGTCCGACTGGGCATAGCGGAACAGCTCCTCGAATTGATCGACCAGGATCATGATCGGCCGCGTGCCAATCCCGGCAACCAGATCGAGCACCGTGTTCAGATCGCTGGTTCGACGCTGGGTGATGACGTGGTCCTTGAGGAACTCGCGGATCTGCACCGACCGTTCGTCGGCCCTGCCCTCCGCATCCTTCTGCACTTCGCTGACGATCGCATCGGCGATGCCGCCAAACAGATTGTCCAGCGGGTGGTCACCGGGATGCAGGTCGCAGAAGATCCAGTCGGAGCCCTCGCCGGGCAG
Source organism: Bradyrhizobium sp. UFLA01-814 (assembly GCF_046718885.1). Classification (NCBI taxonomy): domain Bacteria; kingdom Pseudomonadati; phylum Pseudomonadota; class Alphaproteobacteria; order Hyphomicrobiales; family Nitrobacteraceae; genus Bradyrhizobium; species Bradyrhizobium sp. UFLA01-814. Next base: position 24,241 of record NZ_JAQOSR010000081.1, read on the forward strand.
GAAGCCGGCCTCCAGATGGTTCATCAGCCCGGTCCGCGCCAACGACGACTTGCCGCAACCGGACGACCCGGTGACGCAAAGGAAATGGCTTTTCGAAAGCTTGACGATCATCTCGCTGATGTGATCGTCGCGACCGAAGAAGATGTCGCTCTCGTCCTTCCGGAACGGCCGCAATCCCGGATAGGGCTCGAGACTGCTGATGTCGCCCGGCTCCACGTTATTGCGCCTCGCGCTTTTCAACGACGACGCCGAGCTTCGCCAGGAAGTTCGAAATCTCGACCGTGTCGACTTCGTCGGTGACGGTGATCACATGGACGTTCGGACCGCGCGGGAACGGCAGCGCCGTGGGGGGCGCTCCGTTTCCTACCGCAAGTTCGAGTTGGCTGACATTGAGCTCTCCGGTCGGGCGCCGGATGAGCCTGAAATGCGCCTGCGTTCGCTTCTGTCCCTCGACGCTCTTGCCGTAAGCGAAGATCAGGGCATTGTTGTCGACGACCGCGTCCGCCAGCATCTGTCCGGTCAGATCGTAGTCGAGGTGATCGACATTGACGTGGTCTGCCAGCGCGTCCGCGATCTTCTGCGCGAGCTCGCTGTCGGGGCGCGCCGCGTCGATGACGACAAACGGCAGCGCTGCGTTCCTTCCCTGCGATTTTGCCGCCCGTCGCTCGTCGGAGCGCCGCAGCGCGGCAAGGTCGTCGAGCTTCTTCATCAGGTAGTCCTCGAACTCGACGAAGTTGCCGATCTGGCAATCCGTGATGCTCTTGAGAAAGGCGCCGTACGAGGCCTCCAGATCGTCCACATCGAAGCCGGCTGCCCGCCAGACGAACGCGGGCTTGCCGGCCTGCCTCGCCAGGTCGTATTGGGCGCGGACCAGCCGCAGCTCGGATCCGGCTACGGGTTTTCCCGGACTGGCCCCGAGCAGCTGCACGTAAGCGTCACATTGGGCAAGCGCGCGCGAGAACGCGCCGGAGAACGTATCGTCTTTGCGAACGTCCAACTCCGGATCAAATGCACGGACGACGAATTTCTTCGCTTCCAGCGTGGTCGCGAGCCGCTGTGCCTCCGGTTTGACATCGGCTGCCGGACACGCGACGAAGATTGCCACGCGGTTCTGATCCGGCTGGTCGTTGGGCCGAACTTCCTGGCCATTGCCAGCCTGCGGCAGGGTCAGGACGCGCGCCTTGAGCCCTGCCACGACTTGCCCGAGCGCTTCGTCGTACTTGTCCCTGGTGGCGGTATTGTCCGGGAACGGATAGCCGTATTTGACCGATTTCTGATTGTTGTCGGGGCCCCAGAACCTGACGAAGATGGTGTCCTTGACCGCCTTTCGATGGTTCCTGATGCGATCCTCCTCGTCGCTGAGCAGGATCGGCTCGATTTCCACCAGAAACAGCGGCTTGCCCAGATCGATCAGTCGAGCGAATTCGGCCTCGCACTCCTCGGAGCGGCTGAACTCCTCCGAGATGAACAGGATCGCGACGTCACAGGCGGTGATGGCCCTGTCGATTTCCACCCGGAAATTGTCCGACACATGGGTCATCTCGACATCGCGCAAGACCTCGAACCGCGAGCGGTCGGAGTGGCAGCCGAGGTCGTATTTCAGCTCCTCCATGATCCGGCCGAGGCGGCTGACATTGAAGCCGGGGCGCGCCCTGGCATCGGCGTGAGAGTAGCTCACGAAGATCTTCAGCTTGCGCATCCCAGCCTCCCCTGGCCGGCACAATGCAGCAATTCCCCGTTCCTGGAAATGACCGCCCGCTTCATCGTATTGTGTTCACTGCTCTCGTGCATCAGCCGCACTGGTTTGTTCGACGTGACGTAGGGACCCACGACCCACTCCGACAAATTTCAAAGCTGGCGGGCCACTCTGAACCCGTAGAAAATATTCTGCCTGTCGTCTCCATGGCGGTACGCGGACCTGGCCTTGTCCGCAGAGGATGCCCACGAACCGCCGCGCAAAACGTGCTGTTGGCAGCGTCGCTCGAGGCCATCGGTCTTCACGGCGGCGCCATCAGCGGGTGCGCCCTTATAACTGTCGGTGTAGCAATCTTCGACCCACTGCCAGACATTCCCCAGCATGTCATAGAGACCAAATGCGTTCGGCAGATACGAACCGGACGGCGCCGTAAAAACGTAGCCATCCGAGCATGGAATGGCCGTGTCCGCGCGATAAATTTCCTTCTTGAATTTTGCCGCCGCGGTTCGGTCGAGTACGTTGGCGTAGCGACACATGTCAGCCGGTTTGCCGGCCCAATAGCGCGGGGCTTTCGTACCGGCCCGGGCGGCATATTCCCACTCGGCCTCGGTAGGCAGCCGGTACGACTTGCCCGTCTTCGTGCTCAGCCATGCGGCATATTTTTTGGCGTCGCCATAAGACACGCACACGACCGGATCGCGATCGGTTTGGGTAAATCCGGGGGTACGCCAGTTGATGCCAGGGACTTCGATGTTGCCGACGTCTTCGCTGCTGAAACTGGTACATTCCGACGGATGGTAACCGGTCACATTGACAAAGGCTGCAAACTCTTCGCGTGTAACCGCGTATTGTCCAATCGCAAACTGTCTCTTGAACTCCACCTTGTGCTGCGGCGCCTCGTCGTCGCCGCCGTTGTCAAGCCACTCGTTGTCCCGGCTCTTGCGATTGTCGGTATCGGCGCTTGGCGGCGCCTTGCTGTCCGGCTCCTTCGTCCCCATCAGGAAACTGCCACGGGGCAGTACGACCATGGTGGGACAGACCCAACACTCCTTCAGGGTCTCAGCGGCCTTTGCGATTTCCGCCAAACCGTCCAAAGCGATGAAAAAGACAATCAATATGACACTAAAAACAACATGCACGATCGCATCCTCAGACCGAGCAAAATCTATCGACGGCAGTTTTGCATAGCCGCCCGGCGGCCGTCAATCAAAGGTAGCAAAACGCCGTCATGAAGATCGAAACGTCATGCCGGCGCCGCGACCGCCGCGAGCGGCCGATGCGCGGCGACCTCCCCGCCTGGCTCGGCAAGCATGTGTGGCGTCGAGGATCGAACGCGTCGAAACGGGAGTCTCACTCGGCCGCGGCGGGGGCGACCGTCCGTCGCGGCCGCGTGATGACCACGACCGCGAGCGCCGCCGCGACGAAGGCCGTGGCCACGTAGCCTGCGCTGTGCAGCCATTCGCGGGCGAACAGCAAGCCACCGATCGCGGAGCCGATGGCCTGGCCTATATACAGCACCGAGGTATTGAGCGAGAGGGACGCCGAAGCGAGCGCCGGCGCCGCACCGACCAGGCGCACCTGCTGCATCGAATTGGTCGATGCAAAGCCGAGGCCCCACACCGCGACGGAGGCGGCCATCAGGACGTAGGCGCCGGCGCTCAGCGCCCAGCCGGCTACGCCTGCGAGCAGCAGCACGGTGAACAGGACCGAGGTTTTCCAGGCGCCCCACGAGTCCACCACGCGCGTTGCGATCACGATGCCGACGAACCCGAAGATGCCGTAGAGCGCGAACACGATCCCGACGGCGTCCGCATTGGCGCCGGTCAGTTTGGCGAGCAGCGGCCCCATGAAGGTGAACACCACGAACTGGCCGGACATCTGCAGCGTCGTGATCGACAACAGCAGAATGACCATCGGATTGCGGCCGAGATCGACCCAGGTTCTGAGGTCAACCGGCGCGCCGTGCAATCCGCCTGGTAACCGCCACCACAGCAGCAGGGAGCTCACGAGCCCTGTCAGCGCGATCGCGCCATAGGTCACGCGAAAGCCGTAGCGGCTTGCGATGAAGGTGATCAGCGGCAGCCCGATCGCGGCGGCAAGCGACCAGCCGAGGAAGATGTAGGCAATCGTGCTGCCGCGCTTCTCCACCGGCACGATCAGTGCCGCGGTGCCCGCCGCCTGCGGCGTGTAGAGCACGCCGACCGCGAGCATCACCAGCCGAATGATCAGCAGGCTGTCGTAGTTCGGCGCGAAGGCGGAGGCCGCATTGGTTAGCGTCAGCACCAGCAGCGTCGCCGTCAGCAGGGCCCGCCGCTCGATCCGGCTGGTCAGCCACGCCGTCACCGGCGAGCCCACGCACAGCACGATCGCGCCGAAGGTGATCAGGAAACCCGCGGTGTGGATCGTGACGCCGAGTCCGTCGGACAGTTCCACCAGCATGCCGGCCGGCGCCAGCACCGAGCAGCCGGTGACGATATTGCCGAGCATCAATGCGGTGGGAGCGAAGCGTTTCACGCCGCGGTGTTAGCAGACTCCAAGATCAATGCAACTGCATCTAAATGCATGACACCTGATCGAACGCGGCCGTTGCGCTCATGGCGACGGCGATGCCGCCGGCACGGCGCTGACACTCGGCGACACCGCGGCCGGCAACGGGCTCGCAGGCTTCGGGCCGGCAGTCGCCGCCGGGCATGATGCCAGAAGCTGCGTCCAACCCTGCTCCAGCCCGGTGGTGTCGATATCGAATGTCGCCAAGCCGGACTTGCCGTCAGGCTTGGTATCAGACTTGCCGTCGGTTGCCGGCGCGCTTTCGCCGATCTGCAGATGCGGGGCCGCGAGCATCGCCTTGACGATGTCCGAGGTCACCGCCTCGCTCCAGACCTCGTATTTGCCGAACCGCGCCGACCGGCCGAATGCGACGGTCCTGGACGCGCCGGCCATCATCGCCACCGTGCTCTTGCCGGCTGTCCCCTCCTCGAACTCGCGCACGAACATCAGCCGCCCGCGATCCTTGCTCTCGCAGAACAGCCGCCACTCCATCATGCGGAATGCGCTGCCGTCGGCCCTTTTCTGCTGCACGATCTTGCGGACATAGGGCCGTGTCTCCTTCTCCACCGCCCACAGGGTTTCCGGCAGCGGCCGCGTATCGATGCCGAATCGATAGAGCTCCGGCCGCGTCAGCACGTGCAGGTCCTCGAACTTCACCGACTTGATGAGGTCGCTGAGCTCGTGGCTGATGCCCATCGCCGCGAGGAATACATTGCGGTCGCGGTCGGCGTTCACCATCTCGCGCCGCCTGAAGTCCGCGACGACTTGCGCAGGCGGATGCCCGTGGACCACGAACATCAGCTTGGAATTATGCACCGCGAGCACCGAATCGGGCGCCACTTCACGGCTGGTCGCGCCCAGGAACAGATAGGCGCAGGCCGAGACGCACATCGCGTTGCGCGTGGTGAGCTCGGCCTCGACCTCGCCTTTGGCAGCCTTGATCTTCAGGCAGGCGGCGTCGATCTGCGTGCCTGTGGAACAGGCCGGCACGATGGTACGGCCGACCCGGGCGATTGCCTTGTGCGCGCGCAGGAACCGCGCGATCCCATAGGACTGCTCGACGTTTCCGCCCGGCGAATGGAGGTAGATCGGAAGCTGCCGGTCCTTGATCGGAAAGAGGAAGGTGCGAATCCGCTGCGCGGCTTCCCGATCGATCTCGCCCTCGATCGCGATCCAGCGATCGCAGCCGGCGCCGCAGGCGTTCGCTGGCCCATGGGCGAGATAGATCGTCAGCTTTTTCGCAAATCCGGCCCTCTGGACCGGTGCTTCTTCCGCCCGCAACACGCCCGGGATCAGAAGCAACGCCACGAAAAACAGGAGACGGGAAAACATGAACCTTGCGGATCGCGCGATGGCGGAAAAATGACGCCGGACGTTAGACGATGATCGGCTGCGTCGCAACGCGTCAGGTGCAGGCAAGCGTCCCTCGATTCGGTGCGGCCGGAGGCCCATTTTCTTGATATTGCCGGATTGCAGGCGTCAAATCCCCTGCTATACCGCTGCTTTCCGCTTACCTGCGCTCGTTCGCAGGAGTGAGCTACAGGAGACACCATGGCCGATACGCCGCCCAAATCCGAATCCGGATTCCAGTACAGCCTCTCTAACCTCAAACCCGCAGAACCCGTGAACAAGATCGTCCTCACCTTCCCTGACGGAGCGAGGCGCGATTTCCCGAAAGGGACCACCGGTCTCGACATCGCCAAAGGCATTTCGCCCTCGCTCGCCAAGCGCACCGTCGCGATGGCGCTCGACGGCACGCTTGCCGACCTCAATGATCCGATCGAGGCCGACGCCAAGATCGAGCTGATCGGCCGCGAAGATCCGCGCGCGCTGGAACTGATCCGGCACGATGCCGCGCATGTGCTGGCGGAGGCCGTGCAGTCGCTGTGGCCGGGCACGCAGGTCACGATCGGCCCGGTGATCGAGAACGGCTTCTACTACGACTTCTTCCGCAACGAGCCGTTCACCCCGGAAGATTTTGCCGCGATCGAGAAGCGGATGCGCGAGATCGTCGCGCGCGACAAGCCGTTCACCAAGGAAGTCTGGGATCGCGAGAAGACCAAGCAGGTGTTCCGCGACAAGGGCGAGGCCTTCAAGGTCGAACTGGTCGACACCATTCCCGGCAACGAGCCGATCAAGATCTACTTCCAGGGCGACTGGTTCGATCTCTGCCGCGGCCCGCACATGACCTCGACCGGCAAGATCGGCAACGCCTTCAAGCTGATGAAGGTGGCGGGCGCGTATTGGCGCGGCGATTCCAACAATCCGATGCTGACCCGTATCTACGGCACGGCATTCGCCAAGCAGGAAGACCTCGACGCCTATCTCAAGCAGATCGAGGAAGCCGAGAAGCGCGACCACCGCAAGCTCGGCCGCGAGCTCGACCTGTTCCACTTCCAGGAGGAAGGCCCGGGCGTGGTGTTCTGGCACCCCAAGGGCTGGACCATCTTCCAGCAGCTGATCGCCTATATGCGGCGCCGGCTGCTCGGCGACTACAACGAGGTCAACGCTCCGCAGATCCTCGACAAGGCGCTGTGGGAGACCTCGGGCCATTGGGACTGGTACCGCGAGAACATGTTCGCGGCGCAGTCCGCCGGCGACGAGGCCGAGGACAAGCGCTGGTTCGCGCTGAAGCCGATGAACTGCCCGGGCCATGTGCAGATCTTCAAGCACGGGCTGAAGAGCTACCGCGACCTGCCGCTGCGGCTCGCCGAGTTCGGCGTCGTGCATCGCTACGAGCCGTCGGGCGCGATGCACGGCCTGATGCGGGTGCGCGGCTTCACCCAGGACGACGCCCATGTGTTCTGTACAGAGCAGCAGCTCGCCGACGAGTGCCTCAAGATCAACGACCTGATCCTGTCGACCTACGCCGATTTCGGCTTCGACGGCGAGCTCACCGTCAAGCTCTCGACGCGGCCGGAGAAGCGGGTCGGCACCGACGAGATGTGGGATCACGCCGAGCGCGTGATGGCGACGGTGCTGTCGGAGATCAAGGCCAAGGGCAGCAACCGCATCCGGACCGAGATCAATCCGGGCGAAGGCGCGTTCTACGGACCGAAGTTCGAGTACGTGCTGCGCGACGCCATCGGCCGCGACTGGCAGTGCGGCACGACCCAGGTCGACTTCAACCTGCCGGAGCGGTTCGGCGCGTTCTACATCGATCACGACGGCTCGAAGAAGGCCCCCGTCATGGTGCACCGCGCGATCTGCGGTTCGATGGAGCGCTTCATCGGCATCCTGATCGAGCACTATGCCGGCAACTTCCCGCTCTGGCTGGCGCCGACCCAGCTCGTGGTCACGACCATCACCTCCGAAGGCGACGAATACGCCAAGGTGGTGGCGGCGGCTGCGCGCCGCGCCGGGCTCCGTGTCGAGATCGACCTGCGCAACGAGAAGATCAACTACAAGGTCCGCGAGCACTCGCTGGCCAAAATCCCGGCCCTGCTCGTCGTCGGCAAGAAGGAAGCCGAGACCCACTCGGTCTCCGTCCGCCGCCTCGGCAGCGAGCGGCAGACCGTGATGCCGACCGATGAGGCGATCGCCGCGCTGGTGGATGAGGCGACGCCGCCCGACGTGAAGCGGGCGCGATCCGTCGCCTGATCTTCACAATCGGTCTAAACTGGCTTTCATTGGCCTGGTCGTGCCCCCATCTTGAGGGCACGACTCCCCTTGAAGGACATTTCCGTGCCCGATGCCATTGAACTCCTGAAGACGCGCCGCTCGATGAAACCGCGCGAGATGACCGGCCCGGGCCCGTCCGCGGCCGAGCTCGAGACCATTTTGACGATCGGCGCGCGCGTGCCCGACCACGGCAAGCTCGCGCCCTGGCGCTTCATCGTGTTCGAGGGCGATGCCCGCGCGCGGGCCGGCGACGTGATCGCAAAGGTCTTCGCCCGCAAGAATCCCGGCGCGCCGGCCTCCGACATCGAGGTCGAGAAGAAGCGCCTGACCGACGCGCCGCTGGTGATCGGCGTGGTCTCCTTCACCAAGCCGCACCCGAAGGTGCCGCCGTGGGAGCAGGAATTGTCGGCGGGCGCCAGCGCGATGAACATCGTCACCGCGGCGACCGCGCTCGGCTACGGCGCCTGCTGGCTGACCGGCTGGTTCGCCTTCGACCGCGACGTGCTCGACGGCCTCGGCCTCAAGCCGGACGAGAAGCTCGTCGGGTTCATTCACATCGGCACCCCGACGAAGCCGAGCGAGGACCGCCCGCGCCCGGCCCTGTCGGATATCGTGACGCGGTTCTAAGGGCGGTCATGAACCCATAAGCCAATCGGGCGGGCAGCAGAGCCCGCCACACTCCGGCAGCGATCAAATCTGCAACGCAGCCCATTGGCACGATGGGCCGCTGGCAGACATCACCAAGCGTAGCGCACGACGCCCTTGCCGGCGTAACTATTGGTCACCTTCGAGAACTCGCCCTCGAAGGTCGCAGCCGCCGACCAGCCGTTGCGCCACTTCATCTCGATCGCGGCTGTCGTCAGCGCCGAGTCCGACGCCTGTGCCGCGCCGTTGACGACAAAGGACGAGGCCGGCAGCCCCTGGAACGTCGGCGCGATCGTGCGGTTCGGATCGTAGTCATGCGCCCAGGCGAACCGCGTGCGCAGTGTGAGCAGGCCGTCCGGCACCGCGAACGAATTGTCGGTGCGGAAGCCGAGTTCACTGCGCGCGTCGGTGACGCTGCGGCCGGCATAACCGAGCGCGAAGGTCGGCAGCCCGGAGATCGTCTGCTCGGCGTAGCTCGGCAAATCGAGCGTCGTGAACTGGCCGGCCGCATAGGGCGTGATGCCCATCCATGGCGTGGCGAAGCGATAGCCGCCTTCGACGCGGCCGGAATAGGCATTGGCGTTGAACTCGGCCCGGAGATGATCGACCCCCACTGCGGTCACCGTGCGATCGGTCGTGATGTCCTGCCAGCCGTAAGCCAACGCGGCCGTGATGTAGGCATTGCCTTCGGTGTGGCGAACGTAGGCGCCGGCCTGGAATAGATCGGACCGTCCACTGCCGAGGTTATTCACGCCAAAGCTCGTGCCGCCGCCGGCGATGGCAAAGCCGGCGACCGTATTCGGCGAGAACAAATAATCCGCGCCGACGGCGCTGCCGTAGATGCTGCCGGTCGTGGTGTTCGATCCAACCACCGCGTTGCCGCTGGTCGATTGCGAACCGCCGAAGCCGGCCGCCCACACGCTCCAGCGTTGCTGGAACGTCGTCGGCGGCGCCTTGGCGAACATCGCGAACGCATCGGTCTGACTTGTCGCGGCATAGGCGCCGACGTTGCCGTCCTCCGCGTAACCCGAAATGCCTGGCGTGCCTGCGCGACCGGTCCGGTCCATGAAGGGGTCGGTCAGGAGCCCCATGAACAGGTCCATGGCCTTGAACGTGGTCTGCTGCGTCGACGTCGCGAGTTCACCCGAGACCTGCGTCAGGCCGGTCGGCGTCAGCGCGCCGAACGCGATCGGTACCGTGCCGGTGCTGTTGAAGGAGTTGACGATGGCATTGCTGACATTGCGCTGGTTGATGTTGAGCCCGCTGCTTGGCGGCGTGAAGCTCAGCGCGAGGTCGAGATAGGCGTGCGTCGGATCGTAGCTCAGCGTCGAGGTGAAGCCGGACGGCAGGTTGGTGTTGGCCAGCGCGTTGAAGGTGCCGCTGATGCCGCCTGCCGCCGAGACGATCGTGTATTGCTTGGCGACGTAGGTGCCCGACGAGAAGAACGCCTGCACCGAGGCGCCGCCCAGAGTGGCCGATCCGGTCGCGTTCACGAACGATGCGGTCGTCGGATTGATCGCCACCTGGTAGAACGCACCCGACGAGAATGCGAGACTGCCGTTGACCGTCATCGACGATCCCGCCGTGCCGTTGCCTGCTGCGAAGATGCCGCCATTGCCGACGCTGAGGTTTGCGGCTGCGCCGGTGCCGAACAACGCACCGCCCGAGATCGTCGTGGTGCCGTTGATCGTGCCCGTGTTGTTGAAGGTGCCGCCAGTGTTGGTCAGGCCTCCGTTGAGCGTGCCGGCATTGCTCGCTGTGCCGCTATTGGTCACCAGGCCTGATACGGTTGCACCCGTCGCATTGATGAAGGTGCCCGCCGTCGTGATGGCCCCGGTCCAAATCGCATTGTTGGCGATAACGCCGCTATTGCTGGCGACGTTGGCGATATAGTTACCGTTGTTGATCACGGTGCCGGCGTTGGCGAGATCGTCGTGCAGCGTACCCCCTGCCGCGACGAGGATCTTGCCGGTCGCCATGTTGGTGACCGAGCCGAATGTCGCCGCACCGCCGCCATCGACGACGAAGTTCGCAGCGTTCGTGAGCGAGGCGCTGTGCGTGATCGCGCCGCCATTACCGATCTCCAGCGTGCCGCCGTTCACCGTGGTCGCGCCGAGATAAGTGTTGGTGCCCGTCAGGATCTGCCTGCTGTCGCCGTTCTTGACCAATGCCAGCTTGGGACCGGCCGCGCCGCCTTCGCCGGGTCCGCCACCATTCTGGATCGTGCCGGAGAACGTTGTCGACCCGCCGTTCACACCCGTGATCGTCAGCGTCGCCGTGCCGCTCGCCGCGGCATTCCTGACGAAACCACCACCGTTGCTGCCATCCGCAAGCGAGGCGACCGAGTTGCTGTAGCCCGACAGGTCCAGGGTCGCGCCGGCATTGACCAGGAAGGCCGAGTTGCGCGAGAGGCCTGTCGATGATTGGGCGATGACGGTTCCCGACGCGATGTTCGTCGTGCCGGAATACGTGCTGACACCGCCCAGCAAAATGCCTTCCGCGAAAGCGTGCGGATTGCTGCTCATCAATGTCAGCATGCCGCCTCGCGACGAGGCCGCATCCGAAATCGTGCCGAACAAGCGAATGAGGCCGCCGGCATCATCGATCGTGCCACCCCTGGCGGTGATCTCGACGCCGTTGGCAAAAGCGCGATCGAGGAAGGAGCCGCCCGCAAGCGTGCCGCCGTTGAACGTCAGCGTCCCCAGACCGATCGCCGAGGCCGTCTGGGTCGAAGGATCGTTGACGTTGGTGAAGACGGACCTGCCCTGAACCACCAGCGTCCCCTGCGTCAGCGTCGTGCCGCCCGTATATGTATTGGACGCGGTCAGGACCGTCGTGCCGCTGCCAGCCTGCACGACCTTGCCACCGCCGCCATCGGAAATGGTGCCGTCGAACTGATAGGTGTTGTTGCGATCGAAGATCAGTGTTCCGCCAAGCGTCACGTTGCCGGCAATCGAACCCGTCGCGTTGCCATTGCCAAGCTGCAGGGTCGAGCAGTTACAGACCAGCGTTCCGCCGGTGTAGGAGTTGGCACCGGTCAGGATCATCGGCCGGGTACCGTCGACCTTGAGCGCGGTCGTTGCGCTCGCACCGTCCTGGATCACGCCGGCGAAGGTGAACGGGGTGGTATCACTGGTGTTGTTGGTCCCGACCGTCAGTGTCGCGTTCGCGGCGGCGTTGTTGGTCACCTTGCCGCTGCCCGTCAGGGTCTGGATCGTCTGGTCGGTCCCGTTGATATCGAGTACGGCGGTCGAGGAGACGTTGTAGTTCGTCGCCTGGCCAAGCGCACCGGCACTGTTCGCCGCGACCGTTCCGGCCTGCACGTTGATCGTGCCGTTATTCATGCCGACCCGGTCGAGCAACAGCGTGCCGGTGCCGATCTTGTCGATCGCGCCGCTGCCGATGATCGAGCTGCCGCCGGCACGGCCGCTGAGCGTCAGCGTGTTCGATTGGGTGTCGATGGTCCCGATGGTTCCGCTGTCGACGAAGAAGGTGTTGTTGATGGTCAGGTTGTTGGCGCCGGCCTGAAACGTGCCGCCTTGCAACGTCACCAAACCCGTCCCGACCGGAGACGACACAATGGTGTCGCCGCTACCATTAAGGACGCTCGACCTTGTCACCTGAAGCGTACTGCCGCTAACGGTCGTGCCGCCGGAATAGGTGTTGGCGCCGGACAGCACCAACGTGCCGCCACCCTTGACGACAACCTCTCCGGCTGGAGCCCCGCCCGTCGCATCGGAGATGATTCCGGAAATCGTCTGCGTCGTGCCGGCCGGCGTGAGGAATGTCGGATCGCCGGAGAGCGTGATCGCATTGGCGATCGTGTAATTGCCGGTGTCGGCAAATCCGAGCGTCGTACCCGCCGCCATCGCCAGCGTGCCGGTACCCAATGCAGAATTATTCCCGACCGTGAGCGTACCGGCGTTCAGTTGCGTGCCGCCGGTATAGGTGTTCGCGCCGGTGAGTGTCAGCGCCCCTCCGGTGATCTTCAACGAACCGCCGGCAGCATTCTGGATACCGCCGTCCTGGATCACGCCCGCGAATGAAGTCGAAGCCGCCGTAATGGTCAGCATCCGGGCGCCAAGCGACACCGTACCCGTCTGGCCGGTAGCGGTATTGCCGAGCGTTGTGATCGACGCGCCCGCAGAGGTCTGCGAGATGTCGAACGTCGCTCCGGTCGCGAGATTGACCGCGCTCGACGCTGCGATCGAACCTGTGCCCGACAGCGCCAGAGTGCCCGCGTTGATCGCCGTCCCACCGGAGTATGTGTTCGTGCCGGTCAGCGTCAGCTTTGTCTGGCTGCCGCTGAGCGCCAGTCCCGTCGCGCCGGTGCCATCCTGAATAGCGCCACTGAACGTCGTCGCGCTGCCGCCCTGATTGTTGACTGTCAGTACCGCCGCCGCGCCGTTGTTGGTGACGATGCCACTGCCGGACAGCCCGGCGATCTGCTGGTTGAAGCCGCCGAGATCCAGATTGCTGGCGGCCTTCACCGTCACCGATGAATTGGCGCTGAACGCGTTCACCGCACCGCCGATCAGCGAGCTGGCACTCACGCCGTCGCCGACGGTCGTAGCTCCGGAGTAGGTGTTGGCGCCGCTCAGCGTCAGCGCCGTGTTCGCGTTGACGAGCGAGAGCCCGGTCTTGCCGCTGCCGTCGGTGATCGCGCCCGAGAAGGTCGAAGCAGTACCGCCCGTGATGGTCAGGACATTCGAGTTGGTGACGTTCGTCACGGTGCCGGTCCCGGTCAGTGCTGCGATCTGCTGATCGGAACCGCCGAGGTTGAGGGTCCCATTGACGACGACGCCGCTCGACGCCGCGATCGCGTTGACGACACCAAGGTTCAACGTCGCCGCACTGTTGATGGTTGTCTTGCCGGTATAGGTCTCCGTGTTGGCCAGCGTCACGGATCCGCCGGCGTTGCCGCCGGTATTGGCGATCGTCAGACCGCCGGTCGTGCCGTTGCCGTTACCGATGACGCCGGAGTACGTGAAGGCAAATCCGTTGGCGTCGATCGTGCCGCCGGTGGTGTTGATCGCCGCGGTATTGGCGATGGTGTAGGCGCCACCTGCCTGCAGCGTACCGCCATCGAACGTCACGACGCCGGTGCCAAGCGGACCCGAGGTGACGGCGCCCGGAGCGCCAGTCGAGGATGCTCCGACCTGGACGATGCCTGCCGTCAGCGTCGTGCCGCCCGAGTAGGTGTTGGCAGCCGCGAGGCTGAGCGTGCCGCTGCCGATCTGCGACACCTTGCCGTTGCCGCTGATCGTGCCGCTGAAGGCCATGGTGTTGGAGCGATCGAATACGAGTTTACCGTTGTTGGCGACGTCGCCGATGATCGAGCCCGTCGTGCCGCCGTTGCCGAGCTGCAGGGTACCGCTGTTGATCGCGGTGCCGCCGGAATAAGTATTCGCACCGGTCATGATGACCGTGCCGCCCGAGATGGCGACCGCCGCGCCGGCGCCGGTGCCGGCGGTATAGCCTTGACCGGTCGGAAGGCTCGCGGCGCTGTCATCGGCAATCGTGCCGGCGAGCGTGAGCGTGCCGGTCGGATTGAAAGTGGTCGTCGTTCCGCTGGAGAGAAACAGATCCGAGCCGGCCGCCGCGCCCGCGTTGCCGGCGCTCTGCCCCGCGGTAACGACGCTGCTCCCGAACGTGCCGTCACCCACGGTCAGCGAG
>NZ_JAQOSR010000082.1:0-38071 GCF_046718885.1 Bradyrhizobium sp. UFLA01-814
ATCCTAAGTCTCGTGGGCTCGGAGATGTGTATAAGAGACAGCGCGCATACCGGCGGCAATGGCGGCTTCGGCGGCGGTGGCGGCGGTTCGAACGGCACGCCCGGCACCGGCGGATTCGGCGCCGGCAGCGGCTCGCTGGCCGGCGGTGGTGGCGGCGGCCTTGGCGCCGGCGGCGACATCTTCGTTCAGCAAGGCGGCACGCTGACCGTGATCGGCGGCACCTTGATGGATGCGACCGAGACCGGCGGCACCGGTGCCAATGGTGCGGGCAACGGCTCCGCCTATGGCGACATCTTCATCCAGGGCACGATGGTCGTCACGCCGACGCACACCATCTCCTCCCCCTTCGCGGGCGGGCCGACGATATCGACGACGCTCACGATAGCTGACACGATCGCCGACGAACGTGGCATCAGCGGCAGCGGCACGACCGGCAAGCTGGTCGTCTCCGGCGGCGGCACGCTGACGCTGACTGGCGCCAGCACTTACGTCGGCGGCACCCAGATCGACGGCGGCAACATCGTCTCGATCACAGCCGACAACAATATCGGCGGCTCGGCCGGCGCGCTGATCCTCAATGGTGGTACGCTGACCACGACCGGCGGCTACACCTTCACGCACGATATTCAGCTCACCGCCAATGGCGGCACCTTCGACATCTCGTCCGGCACGATCACCGACACCGGCTCGATCAGCGGCTCCGGTACGTTCATGCTGTCCGGCGCCGGCACGTTGCAGCTCGGGATGGGACAGCTCGCCGGGCTGACCGGGACGTTCGGTCTGAGCAGCGCGCATCTGTCGCTGACATCGAGCGGCACTTTCGACGACACGCTCTCGGTCAGCGGCAATTCGATCTTGTCGATCGCGAACGGCAAGACCGTCTCCGACACCGCCCTCGTCACCGGCAGCGGCAATCTCGGCGTCGACGGCGGCGGTACGCTCGTGCTTGGCCATGCCGCCAACACCTATGGCAGCACGACGATCTATTCGGGCACGGTGTGGCTCACCGCGGCCGGCGCCGCCGGAACCGGCAACATCTCGTTCACGACCGGCATCGCCGGCACGCTGAAGATCGACAACGCCGCGCTGAGCGGCAATGCGTTCACCAACACGATCGCGAACTTCAATCCCGGCCAGTTCATCGATCTGACCGGGCTGCAGTACAACACCCAGAATCCGTCGCTCAACACGGTCAGCCTGTCCGGCAACACGCTCTCGATCTCGAACGGCACCACGACCGATACGCTGACCCTTGCCGGCGTCGGCGCCGGGACCAGTTTTCAGCTCTCGCAGGATGCCAACGGCGGAACGATCGTGCAGGTCGTCTCGACGCGCGTCTTCAATGTCTCCAACGTCGCCGAGCTCAACGCGGCCATCCTGCAGATGGATTCCGGCGGGCAGAACGCCGCGCCGAATGCCAACTACACAATCAACATCACGGCGAACTTCAGCCTGATGTCGGAACTGTACGCGCTCAATCTCTTGAGCGGATCGAGCGTCACGATCAACGGCAGCGACGGCCACGGCGGCACGCATACGATCGACGGCCTCAACGCCCAGCGTGGCTTCTTCGTCTATGCGGGTAGCGTCAATCTTGAGAACCTGACCATCCAGAACACGGTGGCCGCCGGCGGCGGCGTCGTCCGCGGCGGTGGCGGCGGTGGCGCCGGGCTCGGCGGCGCGCTGTTCGTCTCGTCGAACGGCAGCGCCACCATCGACAACGTCACCTTCCACAACAGCGCGGCGATCGGCGGCAACGGCGGTGCCGGCGGCACTGGCAGTATCAGCTCCGGCTACGGCTACGGCGGCGGCGGCGGGATGGGCGGACGCGGCGGAAGCAGCGGCGGCGGCGGTATCGGCCTCGGCGCTCAGGGCGCGGACAGTGATCTCTTTAGAAGCGGTTCGCCCGGCATTATCCCCAACACCGCTGGGGGCGGCAAAGGGAGCGACGGTTACCTGATCTCGATCGGGGGCGGGACCGAGCTTTACTGGTATGGCGGAGCAGGCGGCGCCAACGGTGGAGGCGGCGGCGCGGCTGGGTGGATCGGCAGCGGCGTCCGCGCACCCTACGGTCCGGGCGGCGGTGTCGGCGGCGGCAACGGGGCTGATGGCGGCAATGGCGGCTTCGGCGGCGGCGGTGGCGATGGCGGCAACGGCGGCTTCGGTGGTGGCGGCGGCTACAATGGCGACGGTGGCTTCGGTGGCGGCGGTGGCATCGGCGGTGTCGGCGGCTTCGGCGGCGGCAACGGCGCGCCGGGCGGCGGTGGCGGCCTTGGCGCGGGCGGCACCGTCTTTGTTCAGGAAGGCGGCTCGCTGACCATCAAGGGCGGCTCGCTCTCCAACGATTCTGGCTTCGACGCCGTCAAGGGCGGCACCAACGGCATCGGACAGGCCAGCGGCTCGGGCATCGGGTCCGGCATCTTCATCCAGGGCAACAGCAATCTCAGCTTCACGCCTGGCAGCGGCCAGACGCTGACTATCGCTAATGACATCGCGGACCAGAGCGGCAATGGCGGCACGGGTGCGAATGCCGGTGTCGGCGGCCTCGTCATCAGCGGCGGCGGCACCGTCATTCTCGGTGGCAACAATACTTACACCGGCAACACCACGGTCAGCGGCACCGGCACGAGGGTATCGATCTCGGCCAACGTCAATCTCGGCGCGGTCACCAACGTGCTGAAGCTCGGCGACGGCACCGGCATCAGCTTCACCGACGGCTTCACGCAGACCCGCAACATCACCGTCGCCGGCGATCCGGTCTTCAATGTCGCGGCCGGCGAGACCGTCACCCAGAGCGGCGTCATCTCCGATGGCGCGACGCCTGGTGATGTCGAGGTGACCGGCGGCGGCCGCCTCGTGCTGTCCGCGCACAACACCTATTCCGGCGGTACCGTCATCAAGGGCTCGATCCTCGAGCTGGCGGCGAACGGCGCGGCGGGAACCGGCGCGGTCGCCTTCACCGACGGCAGCACCGAAAAACTCGTGCTCGATACCGCGGCATTCTCCGGCACCTCGTTCAGCACGTCGATCACCGGCTTTGCCGGCGGCGATACCATCGACTTCGGCAACATCGCCTATGATGCCACGGCCACCCTGTCCTATGCGAACGGCGTGTTGCTGGTGAAGAGCGGCAGCGGCACAACGCTCGCCGCGCTGAACCTGAGCTTTGGCGCCGGCGCCTCGGCCGGCTCGCTGCTTCTTGGTTCCGATGGCTCGGCGACGCCGCATCTGGAAATCCGGTCGCAGGCAAGCATCGCCTCGGTCACTTCCGACACCACCGATCATCTCACGATCCTGAACGCCGGCAAGGTTGTGACCATCACCGTCAACTTCAGCAACACGGTGAGCGTGACCAGCGCGCCCGAATTGCTGCTCAATGACGGCAAGGCCGCGACCTATCTCAGCGGCAGCGGCTCGCAGGCGCTGGTGTTCAGCTACACGGTGCAGGACGGCGACAGCACGTCTGATTTGCAGGTGCAGAGCCTCTCGCTCAACGGCGGCACGATCAGGGATCCCGGCGGCCAGGACGCCGACGTGACCCATGCGGCGACCGATTTGCATCTCGTGATCGACGCGATCGCGCCGACTGTGTCGGTTGCGGCGAGCTCGACCGCGCTGCTGGCCGGGCAGACCTCGACCGTCACCTTCACCTTCTCCGAGGCGGTCACCGGCTTCACGCTGATGGACACGACGGTGAGCGGCGGCGCGCTCAGCAACCTCGTGCATGTCGGCGTCAACGCCGCGCACCAGGACATCTACACGGCAACCTTCACACCCGACGTTACAGACGCCGAGGCGGGCTCGGTGCAGGTCAACGCATCGAGTTATAGCGACAGCGCCGGAAACGCCGGCGCGGCAAGCAACGCGATCACTTTCACCGGCGATACCAAGGCGCCGACGGTGGCGGTTGCAGCCGATCACACCACGCTGACTGCCGGCGATAGCGCGGTTGTCACGTTCACCTTCTCCGAGGCCGTCGGCGGCTTTGGATTGGGTGATGTCACCGTCCAGGGCGGTACGCTGGGCAATCTCACCCATGTCGGGGTCGATGGCGCCGGGCATGACGTCTACACCGCGACCTTCACGCCCGACGTGACCAATGCCGAGGCTGGCTCGGTGCAGGTCAATGCATCGAGCTATAGCGATACGGCCGGCAATTCCGGCTCGTCGAGCAACACGATCAGCTTCACCGGCGACACCAAGGCGCCGACCGTGTCGGTTTCAGCTGACCATGGCACGCTGCTCGCCGGTCAGACCGCGGTCGTGACCTTCACCTTCTCCGAGGCCGTCGCAGGCTTCGGGCTCGGCGATGTCAGCGTCAGCGGCGGCGTGCTAGGCAGCCTTGTCCATGTCGGCGTCAACGGCGCCGGCCAGGACATCTACACCGCGACCTTCACGCCCGATGTCACCAACGCCGAGGCAGGCTCGGTGCAGGTCAACGCATCGAGCTATAGCGACACGGCCGGCAACGCTGGCGCCGCCAGCAACGCCATCAACTTCACCGGTGACACGCTGGCGCCGACGGTCTCCGTCACCCTCAATCCCGACACGGTGCTGGCCGGCGACCTTTCGGTCGCGACCTTCACCTTCTCGGAGGCCGTGTCGGGCTTCGCCCTTGGCGACATCACCGTCCATGGCGGCGCGCTGAGCAATCTCGTGCATGTCGGGCTCAACGGCGTTGGACAGGACGTCTACACCGCGACCTTCACGCCCGATGTCAGCGACACCGAGACCGGCTCGGTGAAGGTGAATGCGTCCGGTTACAGTGATGTGGCCGGCAATGCCGGCGCGGCAAGCAACACCGCCACGATCGGCGGCGATACGCTGGCGCCGACGGTGTCGATCGCGGCTGACCGTAACGCCCTGCTGGCGGGCCAGACCGCGCTGGTGACGTTCACTTTCTCCGAACAAATCGCGAGCTTCGTGCTCGGTGACGTCACGGTGCATGGCGGGGCGTTGGGCAATCTGGTCCATGTCGGCGTCAACGCATCGGGCCAGGACGTCTACACGGCAATTTTCACGCCGGACGAAAGCAACACTGAAGCGGGCTCGGTGCAGGTCACGGCTGCGAGCGATACGGATATTGCCGGCAATACCGGTGCGGCGAGCGGCAGCATCAATTTTACCGGCGATACCAGGGCGCCGACGGTGTCGGTTGCCGCGAGCCCGAGCACGGTAGTTTCGGGCCAGACTTCGGTTGTCACCTTCACCTTCTCCGAGCAGGTCGCGGGCTTTGCGCTCAGCGATACCGTCGTCGTCGGCGGCACGGTGACCAATCTGGTCCATGTCGGGCTCAACATGTCGGGGCAGGACGTCTACACCGCGACCTTCACGCCAGATATCAACGACGTCGTGGCGGGCTCGATCCGGGTCACCGCCGCGAGCTATGCCGACGTATCAGGCAATACCGGCGCGGCGAGCAATACCGCGACGATCGGTGGCGACACGCATCCGCCGACGGTATCGGTGGCGGCCGATCACACTCTGCTGCACGCCGGCGACGCCGCGTTGATGACGTTCACCTTCTCCGAGGCGGTCGCAGGCTTCGGGCTTGGCGACGTCACCGTCCATGGCGGCCTGCTGGGCAGCCTCGTCCATGTCGGCATCAACGGTGCGGGCCACGATATCTACACCGCGACCTTCACGGCCGATGTCACCGACCATCTGTCGGCCGATCTTTCGGTTGCCGGGGCGAGCTACACCGACATCGCCGGCAATGCCGGCGGAGCAAGCAACGCGATCGGCTTCACCGGCGACACCAAGGCGCCATCGGCGCCGACGCTAATGCTGCACCGGGACACCGGCGTCTCCAGCGCCGACCACATCACCAGCAATGCGCTGATCGATTACACCAAGTTCGATGCGGCCGACACGCTGCGCTACAAGGCCGACGGCGCGTCGGGCTTCTCGACGACGGCGCCGGTCTTTACGACCGACGGCGTGCATTCCGTGACGGTGCAGGAGGTCGACGCCGCCGGCAATGTCGGCGCGTCGTCGAGCCTGACCTTCACCCTCGACACCACGGCGCCTCATCTCACCGGGATCACCGCGACGCCCTCCGGTGGCGTCGCGACGCCGGGTTCGCTGGTCCAGCTGACGGTCGGCTTCAACGAGGCGGTGCACGTCAATGGCGGCACGCCGAGCCTGACGCTGAACGATGGCGGCACCGCTATCTACGACGCCGCGGCAACGGCGCTGCTCGGCGATTCCTCGAAGCTGGTGTTCGATCATGTCGTGTCGTCGACCGATCGCGCCGGCTCGCTGGCCGTGACCGGCTTCGCCGCCAATGGCGCCGATGTCGTCGACCTGGCCGGCAATGCGGCCTCGCTTTCGGCGGTGTCCGCCGTCTTCGACGCCCTGCACATCAACGAGACCATCGTGCCGGCCTACACGCTCGGCGCCATTACGCGGCCGGAATTGCATCTGGATCTGGGCGGTCGCATCATCATGGATGCAACGGCATCGGCATTCGCCGGACATTATGGCATGCAGTACCTGTTCCTCGGCCTGCCGGCGGGAACGCCCCATCAGACCGTTCCCGACTTTCATCTCTGATCGCAGCGCGGCCGGAAGCTCCGGCGCGGCGCTTCATTCCGCTTAGCGGAAAACAGATTGCTGCCGCTGCGGCTTGCTGCAGTGCAGGCCATGCGGCATGATCCGGCCCTCGAAACGGACCTGATGGAACGAGGTCCGCGCTGCAAGGGAGGATTGGAATGAGACGAGTTTTGGCCGGCGTGTTGGCCTGTGCGTTTGCGATCTCGGCGAATGCGTCGCTGGCGCAGGACAAGCCTCCGCTGAAGCTCGGCGGCATCCTCGATATGTCGAGCCTCTATGCCGACATCACCGGCTCGGGCAGCGAAACCGCCGCCAAGATGGCGGTGGAGGATTTCGGCGGCGAGGTGCTCGGCCGCAAGGTCGAGATCGTGGTCGGCGACCATCTCAACAAGGCCGACCTCTCCGCCAACATCGCCCGCGACATGATCGACAACCAGGGCGTCGAGATGATCTTCGACGTCGCAGCATCCGCGACCGCGCTCGCCGCTGCCGAGATCGCCAAGGCGCGCAACAAGATCATCATGTTCAACGGTCCGGGTTCGATCCGCCTGTCCAACGAGGCCTGCGGCCCCTATACCGTGCACTACGTGTTCGACACCTTCGCGCAGGCCAATGTGACCGGCCTTGCCGCGGTGAAATCCGGTCTCGATACTTGGTTCTTCCTCACCGCGGACTACGCGTTCGGCCAGGACCTGGAAAAGGATACCAGCAATGTCGTGGTGAAGTCGGGCGGCAAGGTGCTCGGCAGCGTACGGCATCCGATCAACACCTCGGATTTCTCATCCTTCCTGCTGCAGGCGCAGGCCTCGAAGGCCAAGGTGATCGGGCTTGCCAATGCGGGCGGCGACACCATCAACGCGATCAAGCAGGCGGCGGAATTCGGTCTCACCAAGAGCGGCCAGAAACTGTCGCCGCTATTGGCCTTCGTCACCGACATCGACAGCGTCGGGCTCGAGACCGCGCAGGGCCTGTTGCTGGCGGAAGCCTTCTACTGGGATCTCAACGACGACAGCCGCGCCTTCACCAAGCGCTTCATGGAACGCACCAAGCGGGTTCCGACTTCGGCACAGGCCGGCGTCTATTCCTCGGTGACGCACTATCTCAAGGCGGTGAAGGCCGCCGGCACCACCGATGCGGCCGCCGTCATGAAGGTGATGAAGGAGACCCCGATCAACGACATGTTCACCAAGAACGGCAAGATCCGCGAGGACGGCCGTATGGTGCACGACATGTATTTGTTCGAGGTCAAGAAGCCGTCGGAATCGAAGGGCCGCTGGGACGACTACAAGCTGGTGGCGACCGTGCCGGGCGACCAGGCCTTCCAGCCGCTGTCGGAGTCGCGCTGCCCGCTTGTGAAGAAGTGACGAAGTGACGAAGTCACGCAGTCATCCCGGGGCGATGCGTTAGCATCGAACCCGGGATCTCGAGGTTCCGGGTCTGGTGCTAGCGCACCATCCCGGAACGACGTGGCAACAACCAACAACAACGAAAGGCAAAACGCCATGAGCGATAATCAGATGGTCCTCCAATCCCTCGACAAGGGCCTGCTCACCATCACCATGAACCGTCCCGATCGGCGCAACGCGCTCAATCCCGACATGACACGCGGCCTCGTCGAGGCGGCGCGGCGCGCGCAGGACGATACCGAGGTGCGCGCGGTGCTGATCAGGGGCGCCGGCGGCACCTTCTGCGTCGGCGGTGACGTCAAGTCGATGGCGGAAGGACGCGCACCGCTGCCGTTCGAGGCCAAGATGGCCAATCTGCGCCGCGGCATGGAGGTCTCGCGCATCCTGCACCAGATGCCGAAGCCGGTGGTGGCGCAGCTCGACGGCGCGGCGGCCGGCGCGGGCCTCTCGATCGCGCTGTCCTGCGATCTCCGCGTTGCCAGCGCCTCCTGCAAGATCACCACCGCCTTCGCCAAGGTCGGCTTCTCCGGCGATTACGGCGGCACCTATTTCCTGACCAAGATGCTCGGCAGCGCGAAAGCGCGCGAGCTCTACATGATGTCGCCGGTGCTGTCGGCGCAGGAAGCCTACAACCTCGGCATGGTCTCCAAGGTGGTGCCCGATGCCGATGTCGAGGCCGAGGCGCTGGAACTGGCGCGCTCGCTGGCGCAGGGGCCGTCGGTGGCGCTCGGCTACATCAAGCGCAACATCAACAATGCCGAGACCATGACGCTGGAAGCCTGCTTCGACGGCGAGGCGATCCACCACACGCGTGCCGGCGAGACCACCGACCACAAGGAAGCGGCCAAGGCCTTCGTCGAGAAGCGCAAGCCCACCTTCCAGGGGCAGTAACCATGGCCGAGTACATGCGGCTGCGGCAGATCTGCCTGGTGGCACCGCAGCTTGCGCCTGTCATCGCGGACATCTCCGCGATCATGGGCCTCGATGTCTGCTATCGCGACGGCAATGTCGCGAAATACGGCCTCGAGAATGCGCTGCTGCCGGTCGATACAATCCTGCTCGAAGTCGTGGCGCCGTTCCAGCCGGGGCCGGGCACGGCGGCCGGCCGCTTCATCGAGAAGACCGGCGGCCGCGGCGGCTATATGGCGATCTTCACGTGCGAGGATCCCGACGCGCGCGGCGCCAAGGCCAACGCGATCGGCGTGCGCACCGCCAACGTGATCACGCACGCGCCGTATCACGGCGTGCAACTGCACCCGCGCGACTGCCGCGCTGCCTTCATCGAGTTCAATCACACCGACGGCAGCGACGACGTGTTGGGACCGTATCCGCCGGCCGGCCCGGACTGGCAGAAGTCGATCCGCAAGGACACGACGCTGTCGCTGACCGAGGTCGAGATGCAGAGCCCCGAGCCTGAGGGGTTGGCGGCGCATTGGGGCAGGATCATCGGCATTCCCGCCGATGGTACCGTGGTGAAGCTGCCGAACGGCACCTTCCGCTTCGTCAAGGGCGACAGCGAGATCATGAGCGGCTTGACGTTCAAGGTCGCCGACAAGGCGAAGGTGCTGGAGGCCGCGAAAGCCAGAGGCTGTGCGGTGAAGGGCGACGAGTTCCTGCTCTGCGGCGTGACGTTCAAGCTGACGGCGTGATTTCGTAGCCCGGATGCAGCGAAGCGAAATCCGGGGCCGCGCTCTTCGCGGATGGAGCGTTCCCGGATTGCGCTGCGCACGATCCGGGCTATGTGTCTTTATTTCCCGTCATCCTGAGGAGCGCGCAGCGCGTCTCGAAGGATGCACGGCCCGGCTGGTGGCCGTCCATCCTTCGAGGCTCGCTCCGCTCGCACCTCAGGATGACGGGAAGGGCGGTTGAGCTAGCGGCGACGATTCAATATCGTCGAGCGCAACAATAACAATCGGGAATACGCCCCCATGCCGCATCCGCTCGATACCTTCTTCGCCCCAAAAAGCATCGCGCTGATCGGCGCCTCGCGCGATCACGAGAAGATTCCCGGGCGGCTGCTCGCGATGCTGCGCAAGAACGGCTATCCCGGCGCGCTCTATCCGATCAATCCGAACTATGACGAGATCGACGGGCTGAAATGCTTCAAGTCGGTCGCCGAGATCGGCGCGCCGATCGATCTTGCCGTTATCGTCATTCCCGCCCGTGCGGTGCTGCCGGCGCTGGAGCAGTGCGCGGCCGCCGGTGTGAAGAATGCGGTCATCATCTCGTCCGGCTTTGCCGAAGAGGGCGGCGACAGCGCTGACATGCAGGACGCGATCGTGGCGCTGGCGAAGCGGACCGGGATGCGGATCAGTGGGCCCAACGCGGAAGGGTTTTACAGCCAGGCGCAGAAGGTCGCCGCGACCTTCAGCCCGACCGTCGACGTCAAGCCGGAGGCACCCGATCTGGTCGCCGGCAAGCGGCGCATCGGCATTGTCGCGCAGAGCGGCGGCATCGGCTTTGCGATCTATCATCGCGCCAAGGCGCTCGGGGTTGCGCTCAGCTATGTCGTCAGCGCCGGCAATGAGAGCGATCTCGGCGCCGGCGAGTTCCTCGACTACATGGTGCAGGATGCCTCGACCGACGTGATCCTGCTGTTCATCGAGGGTATCCGCGACGTCGACAAGTTCCTGGTGGCGGCCAAGCGCGCGGCGGAGCTCAAAAAGCCCGTCATCGTAACTAAAGTGGGCCGCTCCGGCGCCGGCGAGCGCGCGGCGGCCTCGCACACCGCGAGCATGGCGGGCTGGTCGGCGGCCTATGATGCGGTGTTCGCGAAATACGGCTTCATCGTGTCCAACGATCTCGACGAGGCCGTGACGATTGCTGCCGTGTTGACCACCAATCCGCTGCCGAAGGGCGATCGCGTCGCGGTGCTGACGGTGTCCGGCGGCGCCGGCATCTGGGGCGCCGATACCGTCTCGATGCAGGGCCTGCGGGTGCCAGAGCTTTCAGCCGCGATCCAGAGCCAGATCAAGCAATGGATGCCGTCCTACGGCGCGGCGGGCAATCCGGTCGACGTCACCGCGCAGGGCGTCTCCTCCGGCGGGCTGCAGAAGAGCATCGAGCTGTTCGATACGTCTGATGAAGTGGACGCGACGCTGGTCGTGCTGTCGCTGTCGAGCGAGACGCGGATGCCGTTCAAGGAAGCCGAGGCTGAAGCCAGTGATCGCGGCGCAGAACAAGCCGGTGGTGTTCTACTCCTACACGCTGCCGTCGCAATTCGCGCGGCAGGAGCTTGCCAAGTCGGGCGTCGTAGTGCTCTCGGGGCTGACCCATGTCGGCGTCGCGATGCGGCGGCTGGCTGATTATGCCGGCTTCAAGCCTGCACCGGAGATCGCGGCATCAGCGTCGCCGGCGCACGATCTCTCCCGGCATCTCACGTCGAAGACGCTGTCCGAATATGACAGCAAATCGCTGCTGCGCGCGGCCGGCATTGCGCTGCCGGATGAGGTGCTGGTGACCGACCGCGACGGGCTCGACGCTGCGATCGAGCGCGCCGGATTTCCACTGGTCATGAAGATTCAGTCGCCCGCGATCGCGCATAAGAGCGAGGTCGGCGGCGTCCGCGTCAACATCGCCGCCAAGGGTGCGGCATTCACGGCCTATCGCGACATGCTGGAGACGGTGCAGAAGCAGCGGCCGGGCGCTGAAATTCAGGGCGTGCTGGTCGGGCCGATGGCGAGGCGAGGCGTCGAGATCATCATCGGCACCATGCTGGACGCGACCTTCGGGCCTATGGTGATGGTGGGGCTCGGCGGCATCACCACCGAACTGTTCAAGGACGTGGCCTATCGCCCCGCGCCGGTGAGCGCGGCTGAAGCGGCCACGATGCTGGAGACGCTGAAGGCCGCGCCGCTGCTGCACGGCTTCCGCGGCGCGCCGAAGGCGGATGTCGCGGCACTGGTGCGGTTGATCTCGCAGATTTCGGTGCTGGCGGCGCAGCACCGAGGCGAGATCGCCGAGATCGAGGTCAATCCGGTGCTGGTGCACCCGGAAGGGCAGGGCGTGACGATCGTCGACGCGCTGGTGGTGCCGAGGGGTTAGCGTACTATCTCCCCACCGTCGTCCCTGCGAAAGCAGGGACCCATAACCACCGAATGGTGTTGGCGGAGCAAGGTAACGCCGCTTGTGCCCTTTTCGCTGGCCGCGGCGTATGGGTCCCTGCTTTCGCAGGGACGACCATGTTGAGAGAGAACGGCCGTTGAGAGAGAAAGGCCTCACCGCCCCTTGAAGTTGGCGACGCGGCGTTCGGCCGTCGCCTTGACGCCTTCCTTGAAGTCTTCGGTCGCGCGCAGCTTGGTCTGCTCGGCGAGCTCATGGTTGGTCGCGGCGAGCACACGGTCGGCGAGGCCGGCGCGCATGGTGGCGCGGGTCGAGACCAGGCCGAGCGGCGAGCATTCGGCGATCTCCTGCGCGAGCTTCATGGCTTCGGCGCGCACCTGGTCCTGCGGCACCAGCACGTTGGCGAGGCCCCAGCGATAGGCCTCTTCGCCGGTGACGCGGCGGCTGGTGTAGAACATCAGCTCGGCATTGTTCTTGCCGATCAGCTCTGGCAGCGTCGCGGTCAGGCCGAAGCCCGGATGGAAGCCGAGCTTGGTGAAGTTGGCCGAGAAGCGCGCCTCGGGGCAGGCGACGCGGAAGTCGGCGGAGACGGCAAGGCCGAGGCCGCCGCCGATCGCGGCGCCATGGATCGCCGCGACGATCGGCTTCTTGTTGCGGAAGATGCGCACCGCCTGGACGTAGAGATGGTTGATCGGCAGGTTGGAAGCCGGATCGCTCTTGGCGCGCTCCTCCTGCTCCTGGCGGGCCGGATCGCCGAAATTGGCGCCGGCGCAGAACGCCTTGCCCTGGGCGGCGAGCACCGAGGCGCGGATCTCGATATTGTTGTCGAACTCCTCCAGCGCGTCGGCGATCTGGTTGATCAGCGCGACGTCGAAGAAGTTCAGCGGGGGTTTTCGGATTTCGATCAGGCCGACATGGCCGTGGGTTTCGACGCCGATATCAGTGTACTTGGTCATGATCTGTCCTCGTTGAATTAGCGCAGGCGAGCCCGCGCGGCTAGCGCAGGCCAAGTCCGCGGGCGATGATGCCGCGCAACACTTCCGTGGTGCCGCCCTGGATCGTCAACTTGGGCGCGGTCTTGATGGCGAAATCGAGCTGCTTTTCCAGGGTCTCGCGGTTGGTCGCGGTCTCCTCGACGAACGCGGCGAGATCGCGCACCCGATGCGGCAGCTGCTGCTCCCACACCGTGCCGATGTCCTTGACGATCGATGCCTCCACCACCGGCTCCTTGCCGGCCTGCAGCATGCCCGCGACCGATACCGACATGCGGCGCATGGTGTGCACCTGCGCCACCAGGCGTCCGATGCCCTCCGCGCTGCGGGTGTCCGGGTTCTTGCCGACCGCGCGCACGAGCTCGGTGAGCACGTAATAGGTCTCGAGGAAACGCTCGGGACCACTCCGCTCATAGGCGAGCTCCGACGTCGCCTGCTTCCAGGCGCCGTCGACCTCGCCCAGCACGTGATCGTCGGGCACGAAGTAGTCGGTGAACACGACTTCGTTGAACTCGAACTGGCCGGTGATCTGGCCGATCGGATTCACCTGGATGCCCGGCTGCTTCATCTTGACCAGGAACTGGGTCAGGCCGTGGCGGCGGTTTTCCTTGGTCGGCGGCGAGGTCCGGAAGATCGCGATCATGTAGTCGGCGATGTGCGCCGACGAGGTCCAGATCTTGGTGCCATTGATGAGATAGCCGCCGTCGGTCTTGGTCGCGCGGGTCTTCGCCGCGAACAGGTCGGAGCCGGAGTTCGGCTCGCTCATTCCAATTGCGAAGCAGACCTCGCCGCGGCAGATCCGCGGCAGGATGTCCATCTTGATGTGCTCGGGCGCGTATTTCAGCAGCACCGGCCCGCTCTGGCGGTCGGCGACGAAGAAGCGCCGGGTCGGCGCGTTCGCCACCCGCATCTCCTCGGTCACCACGTAGCGCTCGAGGAACGAGCGCTCCTGGCCGCCGTATTTCTTCGGCCAGGTCATGCCGAGCCAGCCCTTTGCGCCGACGCGGCGGGAGAATTCCGGCGCGTCATTGTCCTCGCGGTTCGGCGCGTGGGGATCGAAAGTGCCGGCGGCGATTTCCTCGGCGAGGAAGGCGCGCACCTCCTTGCGGAGCTGCTCGCACTTTTCCGGCAGGCGGATCGGATCGAAACGAAGGGCTGCAGTCATGATGTCCAGTCCTGATCTTTCTGCCTGATCTCAGCGCGAAGCCACCAGCGGCCACAATTCATCGGCGCCACGATTCGCGACGAGCTTGCCGAGCTCGACCGCCCAGTAGCTCTCCGAGCCGAAATCGTCGCGCCAGGCCAGCGCCCGCAACGAATAGCGGTGCAGGATGTGCTCGATGGTGAAGCCGATCGCGCCATGCACCTGGTGCGCGATGCCGCTGCCTTTCTCCGCCGCTTCCGAGCAGCGGATTTTTGCCGAGGCCGCTTCGAGGAACACCGCGTCGGTATCGAGCGACTTGGCGCTGACGATCGTGTCGGCGGCCGAGGTCGCGGCGGCGAGTGCCGCGGCGTTTTCGCCGGCGAGCCGGGCGAGGTTGTGCTGCACCGCCTGGAATTTCGAGATCTTCTTCTCGAAGGCGACGCGCTCGTTGGAATAGCGGACGGAGATGTCGAGCATCGCTTCCAGCGCGCCGGCGATCTGTAGGCTGCGCACCACGCCGCCCATCAGCATCAGCGTGGTCTGGTCAAAACCCTTCGGCGCCGGCTTGGTCGTGACCGGCTGCACCTTGTCGAGCGTGACGGTGTCGTTGTGATCGCCGCCGAGCCCGATGCCGGATTCGATCCGGCCCTTCGCGGCATCGACCAGCGCGATCGACACGCCGCCATTGCCATCAGCCAGCACGGCGAAATGTTTTGCGTCCTTGGCAAACGGCACGCCGCGGGCGCGGCCGGAGAGGCTGCCGTCGGCGTTGAGCGTGACGCGGTCCTTCGGGCTTGCCGGCAGCACGGTCATCTCGCCTTCCGGGGAAGTGATCTTGCCTTGCGTCAGCAGCCAGCCGGCCAGCATTGTTTCGGCCAGCGGAACAGCGATCGCATGCCGCCCGGCGACGGTGAGCACGCTAAAACCTTCGGCGAGACTGGCGCCGGAACCGCCGAGATCGTCAGGCACCCAGGACAGCGGCAGGCCGGCTTCGGTCAGCGCCTGCCACAGCGGCGCCTTCCATGCGCCCTGCTTGTCGTGATTGATGGTTTGGGCATCCGCGAGATCGGCGAAAATCTTTTCCGCGGTCTCGGCGACGATGTTCTCACTCTCCGCCACAGCGTTCCTCGTGTTGATTGGCTCGGGCTGGCCGTTCGGCCATGCCCTGCTTGCGTTGGTGTCTTGCGCTCAATGATGCGGAAAAGCCATAGCCGTGACAAGCGCTGCCCGCAGGGCCACTTGCGCGGATGGCATGAAGCCGGACGCTTTGCACGAATTCCGCATTGTGAACTTTCGATGGTCCCTGTTTGTATGCCTCGCACACGTGCAAACTGGCCGGCGACATCTGTTCAGTCCGCCAGATGAAACTCGATCGCCTTCCGCATCAGGTCGGCGAACTCGGTCTCCTGGGTGACCAGCGCGTCGTTCAATCCGGCGACGCACAGCACCAGCGGTTCGTTCGATTCCGCTGATGGCGGCAGGTTCATGGCGACGGCGCCCGCGCCCGGCGTGACCAGGCCGAGCGAGAAGGCGTGCCCCTTGGCGCGGACCTTCTTCAGCTCCAGCAGCAGCGCCTTGACGTCGACCTGCCGATCGGGCCGGGTCTCGTTGGCGTTGATCAGGCGCACCAGGCGGCGCACCTCCTTGTCGGGATAGGCCGACAACAGCGCGTAACCCGATGCGGATCGCGCCAGCGGCCGCAGCGTTCCGGCCTTGACATACAGCCGCATCGGCAGCTTGGCCTGAATGATATGGACATACTGCGCGCTGAGCCCGTTGCGCACCGCGAGCATGATGGTCTCTCCGGTCCGCGCGGAGAGTTCTTCCATCAAATTGACCAGGCGTCCTTTCGTGAACAACGCCGGGCTCAGCCAGTGCCCCAGCATCGAGATCCGCGGCGTCGGGATATAGGTGCGGCGGCTGGTGTCATAGTGGAGATAGCCGAACGCCGTCATCGTTCGCATCAACGCCGAGGTGCTGGACTGCGGGAACTTGAGCGCGGCCGCGACTTCGATCGCGGAAGCGGCGCGCTGGTGCTCCTCGAAGAATTCGAGCACATCGAACACGCGCCGCGCCGACTTGACCGCATTGTCCATCTTCGGCAGGTCGCGCGAGGTATCGCCGGGGAAATCGGGGCGATCGAAAGTCCGCGGGCCGGCGGCTGCGCCGGGCTTCGCCACATCCTTCTTCGCCACCGGCATCGCTATCGTCCCTGCTGCGCCACCCGCCGCTTCAGCCACCAGCCATATTGCTCGGGCCAGCTCGTCCACTCCGGATCGCATCCGAGCGCAAGTGCCGTCTGCGCGGGCCAGTTCGGATTCCACAGCAGTTCGCGGCCGAGCGCAATAAGCGTCGCCTTGCCGTCCCGCAAAATGGCTTCGGCGTAGTCCGGTTCGCGGATCAGCCCGACCGCGACCGTCGGCATGCCGGCTTCCTTCTGGATGCGCTCGGCGAACGGCACCTGGAAGCCGGGGGTGCGCGACACCAGCGAATTGCCGCGCGGCAATTTCATGCCGCCCGACGAGCAGTCCACCATGTCGATCCCGATCGCCTTCAGCTCGACCGCAAACGCGATCGAGTCCTCGATCGACCAGCCGATGTCGACGCCGTCGACCGACGAGATGCGGACGAAGGCCGGCAGATGGTCCGGCCATTCCTCGCGCATGATCGCCGCGATCCGCAGCGGCAGGCGCATGCGGTTCTCGCGCGATCCGCCATACTCGTCGTTGCGGTTGTTCGCCAGCGGCGACAGGAACGAGTGCATCAGATAGCCGTGCGCGCAATGCAGCTCGATGACGTCGTAGCCGGCCGCCCTGGCGCGTCGAAACGCCCGGCGATAGTCGTCGACCAGGGCATCGATCTGCTCTGACGTCATCATCTGCGGTGAGGGCCAGCCGTCGTTGAAGGGAATGCCGCTCGAGGCGGCGATCTGCCACGGCCCTTCGCCGCGCGCCTTGATGTCGGCCTCACCCAGCGGGTTGCCGCCTTCCCACGGCCGCTGCGACGAGCCCTTCCGGCCACCATGTGCGATCTGGATCGCGGCCTTGGCGTTGAGGCTGTGGATCAGCGCGGCGAGGGCGGCGTGGTCCGCGATGTGCGTATCGTCCCAGATGCCGAGGCATCCATGGGTGATGCGCCCCTGGGTGTTCACCGAGCTCTGCTCGACGAACACGAGACCGGCGCCGCCGGCGGCGAGTTTGCCGATATGCGCGGTGTGCCAATCGGTGGCGCGCCCCTCGCGCGCCGAATAGGTCGCCATCGGCGAGACCATGATCCGGTTCTTCAGTTCGAGGTCGCGCAGTTGCAGCGGGGTGAAAAGCAGCGGCAGCTCGGTCATTTGGTGTCCAACCTTGCTTGTGGTTTGCGGATTCATGCGGGCAATCATTTCTTCAGCAGCGGGCAGGCGCTCTCCTCGGGCGTCGCGAACGCCTCCTTGCCCGGGATGACCTGAACCAGCTTTTCGTAGTCCCAGGCGCCCTTGGATTCGGCCGGCGACTTCACCTGCACGAGATACATGTCGTGGATCAGCTGGCCGTCCTCGCGCAGGAATGCGTTGCGAGCGAAGAAATCGTCGATCGGCATGTCCTTCATTTGCGCGATCACCTTAGGACCGTCGTCGGTGCCGGATTTCTCGACCGCCTTGAGATAGTTCATGACCGCGGAGTAGAGACCGGCCTGCACCATGGTCGGCCGCTTCTTGGTCCTGGCCATGAATCGCGCAGCAAAGTCGCGGGTCTTGTCGTCGAGATCCCAATAGAAGGCGGTCGCGAGCTGCAGCCCCTGGGCTGCCTGCAAACCGATCGCGTGGATGTCGCTGGTCTGCATCAGGAAGGCTGCGAGCTTTTGCGTGTGCGCCATCCCGAATTCCTGCGCCTGCCGGATCGAGTTGGCGAGGTCGCCGCCGGTGTTGGCAAAGGCGATCACATCAGCCTTCGAGCTCTGGGCCTGCAGCAGATAGGACGAGAAATCCATGCTGTTGAGCGGATGCCGCACCTCGCCGGCGATGCTGCCGCCGACCTTCTCCACGGTCCTGGCCGCATCGTTGCGCAGCGCATGGCCGAAGGCGTAGTCGACCGTGACGAAGTACCAGCTCTTGGCCCCCGATTTGGCCAGCGCCCGAACCGTGCTGTTGGCGAGCGCATAGGTATTGTAGGTCCACTGCACCGAATTCGCCGAGCAGCCCTTGCCGGTCAGATCGGAGGAGCCGGCCGACGACACCAGCATCGCCTTGTTCTTCTGCTTGGTGAGCTCGAGCACGGCGAAAGCGACGGCGGAATTGGCGAAGTCGACGATGACGTCGACATTCTCCTGCTCATACCAGCGCCGCGCGATGCCGGCGCCGACATCCGCTTTGTTCTGATGGTCGGCATCGACCATGGCGATCGGCTTGCCCAGGACCTTGCCGCCGAAATCCGCGATCGCCATCCGGACCGCTTCGACCGCGCCGGGGCCGGCGGCGTCGGCGTAGAGGCCGGCCTGATCGGTCAGCACGCCGATCTTCACCGCGTCGTCGGAAATCTGCGCGTGGGATGGCGCGGCGAAGGCGACTGAGAGGATTGCAGCGCTCGCGGCGATCCATCCGTATCTCGATGTCATTGTCCCTGGTTTCCTCTAGTTCGATTGCCTTATGGCGTTGGTCTTGTCTTGCCGCAGGTCGATCATGCCCGGATGCGACTGCGGATCCCTGTCCGCGCCGAGCAGCACGTGCTTCTGGATCTTGTTGGTCGAGGTCAGCGGCAGCTCGGCCACGAAGGCGATCCACGCCGGCAGCTTGAACGCCGCCAGGCGTTCGCGGCAGAAATGGAAGATATCTTGCGCGAGTACGCGTGAAGCATCGGTGCCGTCGTTGATCACGATGAAGGCCGCAACTTCCTCGTCGCGGATCGGATCGCGCGCGGCGACGACCGCCGCCTGCTTGACCAGAGGCGACGTCGTCAGCACGTCCTCGACCTCCGCCGCCGAGATGTTTTCGCCGGCGCGCCGGACCAGATGCTTCAGCCGGTCGACGAACACGAAGGCGCCGTCCTCGTGCTGCCAGGCGCTGTCGCCGGTGTGAAACCAGCCGCCGCGCCAGGCCTGCTCGGTGGCCTCGGGGTCCTTCAGATAGCTGGAGAAGAAGCCGCGCCGCGGCGTCGCTTCCGAATGGCGCACGCAGAGCTCACCGACTGCGCCTGGCGGCAGCGCATTGCCGTCGGCATCGAGGATGATCATTTCGAGGCCGGGCACGCTGCGGCCGATCGTGTTGGTCTCGAGATGGCGCGGCTCGACCGTGTTGAACGGACTGCGTCCGGTCTCCGTCATGCCCCAGCCTTCGACGAAGGGGATGCCGAAGCGTTCGCGAGCCCGCGCGCGCTGCTCGGGATTGGCGCCGACGCCCATCGAGAAGCGCAGCGCATGGGCTTTCTCGTCCGGCGTCTCCGGCTGCGCCAGCAGGGCCGCGACGATCACGCCGAGATAATGCAGCACGGTTGCCCGGCACGCGACGATGTCGCGCCAGGCATGTTTCGCGTTGAAGCGTTCCGGCAGGATCAGACAGCCGCCGGTCAGCATCATCGCGATCGGGGTCAGCGTCAGGCCGGCCATGTGAAACAGCGGCAGCGGGCTGTACAGGCGCTCCGTTCCTGCATGATACGTCGCCTCGCCGCCGTGGCTGATGTACCAGCGGCCGGTCGAGACCACGTATTCATTGGTCAGGATGCATCCCTTCGGGCGCGCCGTCGTGCCTGACGTGTAGAGCAGCGCAGCCTCGGTCTCGCTTCCCGGCTCGCCGGCGTGCGGTGGTGGCCGCCTGGCCGGCGGGACTTTCTCGATGCCGGCGCCGAGATCGTCACCGGAGACGGTGAGCAGCGGAACGTCGCCGGTCAACGCTTTCTGCAATTCCTTCTGATCGGCCAGCGTGACGATCAGGTCAGGCTCGGCATGCGCGATCAGGTACGCGATTTCCGCCGCGCGATAGGCCGGGTTGATCGGAACGATCGAGACGCCGAGGCCGTTGAGCGCCAGCCAATGCACGATGAAATCGGGCCGGTTCTCCAGCAGCAGGCAGGCGCGGTGTCCGTGGCCGAAGCCTGCTGCGCGGTACTGATCGCGCAATGCGCAGACCTGCCGCGCAATGGCGCCATAGGACAGTTCGACGCCATCGGGAAAGTATGCGCGGTCGGGACGCGCGGGAATGCAGAGAAAGGGTTTGAACGCTGCCGCATCGGATGTCGCAGCGAACGTGCTGAACACGGTGTACATCGTGGCGAAACTTCCCTCTGACGGCCGCTGATCGATGTCAACGATGCCGATCCGAAAGAGCCGGGTGCTTCGTTGAGCGCATTTGTCATGCGATCGCGACGTTGCGCGGAAGCTATAAGGACGAATAATATGCTGTCAAATCCATTATGAGTTTCCATAAAACTCATATGTAATTTGAAGCCAAAATCGGAGGTAACGAGATGAAGATGCACATGTTGTCGGGCGGCCGTCTCCAGATGTCGAAGCGGACTTATCTGCCTGACGCGGCGCGCGGCGAGATGATCGAGCTTCCGGTGTCCTGCGTGCTGTTGCGGCACACGCAAGGCAATATGCTGTTCGATACCGGATGCCATCCCGATGTCGCGACCGATCCTGAAGGACGGCTCGGCACGCTGGCCAAATACATGCGCCCGATCATGCCGGCGGACGACCATGTGCTGACGAGCCTGAAGGCCGTTGGCCTCGGCCCCGACGACATCGACGTGGTGATCTGCTCCCACCTGCACACCGACCATTGCGGCTGCAACGCCTTCTTCAAGAAGGCGACGATCTTCGTGCACGCACTCGAGGTCGAGGCGGCGAATGCCGATAACGCGTTCGATCGCGGATACATCAAGGCGGATTGGGATCATCCGCTGAAGATGGAGATCTTCGATAAGCAGATGGATGTGTTCGGCGACGGCAAGCTCACGTTGGTCCCGCTGCCCGGCCACTCGAAGGGAACGACCGGCGCGCTGGTCAAGCTCGACAACAGCGGCGAATTCCTGCTCGCCTCCGACGCGCTCAGTGTGCGCGCCAATCTCGACCAGCGGACTTCACCGAAGAACAGTCTCGATGTCGACCAGTTCCTGAAGTCGCTCGACGAGATCGCCAGGCTCGAGGCATCCGGCGTCAGGATCATCTGCGGCCATGACGAGGCGCAGTGGGCCAGCCTGCAAAAGGGGCCGAATGCCTATACGTGAAGGTTTGGCGCGGTTTGCAGATGCTGTCTCACGCGATATGGTGTGCCGCCGCCGGAGTTCATCTGGCTCACAACAACAAGGAAAATGCAGATGTCCAAGGATGGTTTGTGCGCGATCGTGACGGGATCGGCATCGGGACTCGGCGCCGCCACCGCGCAAATCCTCGCCACGCAGGGCGCGCGCCTCATCATCAACTATTCCAACAGCAAGGCGGAAGCTGAAGCGACCGCGGAAGCCTGCCGCAAGCAGGGCGCCGAGGTGCTGGTGGTGCAGGGCGACGTCTCGCGCGATGAGGACTGCAAGAAGATCGCAGCCGCCGCGCAGGGCTGGGGCCGCCTCGACGTGCTCGTCAACAATGCGGGCACCACCAAGCACGTGCCGCATCACGATCTCGACGGCCTGACCGCGGAGGATTTCCAGCGCATCTACGCCGTCAACACCATCGGCCCGTTCCAGATGGTTCGTGCCGCGCGCGCGCTGCTCGAAGCCGGCGCGAAGGCATCTGGCCGTCTCTCGGCGGTGGTCAACGTCTCCTCGGTCGCCGGCATTTCCGGCGGTGGTTCGTCGGTCGCCTATGCCGCGAGCAAGGGCGCGCTCAACACCATGACGCAGTCACTGGCGCGCGCGCTGGCGCCGTTGATCCGCGTCAACACGGTGTGTCCGGGCTATATCGATACGCCCTGGTTCACCAAGGGGCGCGGCGAGACGGGCGCCAAGCAGGTGCGCGATGCCGTGGTCGCGCGGGTGCCGCTGAAGGTCGCATCAACGGCCGAAGATATCGCCAATCTGGTCTGCTTCCTGGCAAGCCCGGCCTCGAGCAACATGACCGGCGAGTTCGTCCGCATGGATGCCGGCATGCATCTGATTCAGTGAACTGGCTATCCACGTCTGCCGACCGTTACGGAAACGAAAATGCCCGGGCCAGGCCCGGGCATTTTGATTTTGGATCGATATTCGGTTTGCTGTGCTGTCACCTGTTTCCCGGATCCGGGATCACGCGCGCCGCGACCAGCCGATTCCAGATGAACAGCACCACCAGCGCGCCGATCGTGGCGGTGATGAAGCCGGCGCCTTGTTCGGGACCGTAATGGCCGATCGCCTGGCCGATGAAGGTCGCGAGAAACGCACCGGCGATGCCGAGCACGGTGGTGAGAATAAAGCCGCTTGGATTGTTCGGTCCCGGCGACAGGAACCGCGCGATGATCCCCGCGATAAAGCCGACGATGATGACCCAGATGATGCCGCCCATGACTGTCGTCCTCCTCAGATGGAATCAACGCTGCCGTCAGAGCCTGCGGTGCAACTCGTCGCCGCTCGGCAGCCGTCCGTCCGGCGTCAGGTGATTGATCGCGTCGGGCAGATACTGGCTCAAGCCCTGCAGCAGATCGTCGCGCGACAGGCCGCTCGTTGACGCCAGCGAGTCGATCTGGTCGGCGCCGAGCGCGTTGGCGAGATCGCCGGGCGCGATCTGCTTGTTGGGACCGTTGCTGACCCAGGAATTGGCCGCGTCGCCGTGACCCTTTTGCTGCAACTGGTTGAGCAGGTCGCCGAGGCCGCCGCTGAGCACGGTGCCGGCTGCGCCGCCGGCGAGCAGGCCACCAAGGCCGCCCTTCAGCAGATCACCGAGCCCGCCGCCACCGGCGCCGCCGGGCAGGCCTGCAGTGACGTTGCCGGGAGGAAGCGGCGGCGCCTGCGCCGGCTTCGGCTCAGGGGCGCTCGCGTCCGCCTGGCCGCCCGAGAAATGCTTGACCGCCTTCCATGCGAGCAGCGCGAGGATCGCCATCGTCATCGGCGACATTCCGCCGCCGCTGTCGGATGATGTGCTTGGCGCGCTCGGACCGCGCGGGCCGTTCTGCATGCCGTTGAGTACGTCCAGTAAACCCATGATCGTCTCCTGCCGCAACCGTGCCCCGAGCGGGAAACATAGCTTCCGCCCATGACGGTTACAAGGCGGGCCACCCGACCTGCGGTGCGTCGAAATAGGCAGGCAACCCAAGGTCTGCTATCGAGCCAATGATGAATGGACGTTCCAGATGAACCAGGACCGGCCGATCGGCATTGCGGGCGCCGGAAGCATCGGCTGCTTCGTCGGCGGCATGCTCGCGGCCGCGGGGCGCCGTGTCGCGCTGCTGGCGCGGCCGCGGCTGATCCGGGAGATCGCAGGCAACGGCTTGCGGATCAGCAGCTTTGACGGCTCCGAGCGGACGGTATCCGCGGACCGGCTCATTGTGTCCGACGATCCGTCGATCTTGTCCGACGTTCAGACCGTGCTGGTGACGGTGAAGAGTGCCGATACCGCCGCGATGGCCGATGTGATCGCGCGCCACGCGCCTGGCGATGCCGCGGTGATCAGCCTGCAGAACGGCGTCGGCAATGTGCCGCTGCTGCGCGACCGCCTGCCGGGCCGCAAGGTGCTCGGCGGCATGGTGCCGTTCAACGTGGTCACGCTCGGCGACGGCCGCTTCCATCGCTCGACCTCCGGCGACATCGTGATCGCGCAGGATGACGCGGGCACCGCGGCGCGGCTGTCGGTGCCCGGGCTTGCGATCAAGCCCACCGGCGATATCGACGGCGTGCAGTGGGGCAAGCTGATCGTCAATCTCAACAATGCGCTCAATGCGCTGTCCAATATTCCGCTGCGGCAACAGCTCGCGCAGCGCGGCTGGCGACGACTGCTTGCCGATCAGATGGCCGAGGGCCTGGCCGCGGTGCGCGCCGAAGGCATTGCGCCGGTGTCGCCGACGCCGCTGCCGTCGAGCTGGATGCCGTCTTTGCTGCGGCTGCCGGATGCGCTGTTCGACATGCTGCTCGGCCGCACCATGAAGATCGATCCCGAGGCGCGCTCCTCGATGTGGGAGGATCTGCAGCGCGGCCGCCGCACCGAGATCGACTATCTGCAGGGCGTGATCACCGCGATCGCGGATCGCCGCGGGCTCGCGGCGCCATTGTCGCGCCGCGTCATCGCGCTGATCCGGAAGGCGGAGGCGGACGGCAAGGGATCGCCGGGGCTGACGCCAGAACAGATCCGCGATGGCAGCGACCATGAACGCCGATGATCGTTCGCCACGTCGATCGAACAACAGAGGAGGTGACATCATGAAACGGTCCAGCATCATGCTGCTCACGCTTGTTGCGCTCGTGGCCGGCCCGGCCCGTGCGGCGCCGCCGACCGTGACACCGTCGCCTGGCTATGATGCGCGCTTGCAGGAGCAGCGCGCGGCGGCTGCGGCAGCAAGCCGAGCGGCCGTGCCTGCGCACAGATCGGTCGCGCCCCGACACCACAAGCGCACCCGCGCGCGCTGATCCATGACAGAGACGACCTCAGATGAAGCTGCTGTTCCTCGCGCTCACCTTCGTGTTTGGCTTCGCCACGGCCGCAGGCGCCGACGACTATGCCGGTTCGATCAGTGCCTACCGGCGCGCCAATCGCATGCCCGCGGTGAAGCTCGACGCGAAGCTGAACGCGATGGCGCTGAAGCAGGCGCAGGCGATGTCGGCGACCGGATCGGTCAGCCACTCCGCGGGCGGCAGCTTCTTCACGCGCATCGCGCCGCTCAAGAAGCAGCGCGCCGCCGAAAATATCGGCGCCGGCTTCATCGCCTTCGCCGAGATGCTGAAGCAGTGGGAGAATTCGCCCGGCCATCGCGAGAACCTGTTGATGCCGGGCGCCAAGCGCGTCGGCGTCGCCTTCGTCGACAACCCGAAGTCGCCGTACCGCAGGTTCTGGGCGATGGTGATTACCGATTGAGCCTGCGGTGTCATTCCGGGGCGGAGCGAAGCGACGAACCCGGAATCTCGACGGTAATGGCAGCGAGATTCCGGGTTCTCGCTTGCGCGAGCCCCGGAATGACTAAGCGAGTCGTCAGTTTCGCTTCGCAACCTTGGTCGGTGGCGGCGGTGTCGGCGTGAACAGCTTCTTCAGGCCGTCCAATCCCTCGGAAAGCCGCGGCCATTCGCAGGAGAACGTACCCTTCACGCAGTTGCTTGCCCGCGGCCGCGGCTCGGGAATAGGGACGGCAGCGACCCGCGGCTTGACCGGCCTTGCGGCGGGGACGGGGACTTTCGCAGTTTCACTGCGCACCGGCTCATTGTGCAATGACGCCTGCTGGATCTGCGGCGGCCGCACCGGCTGTGTCTCCTGCCGCTCGAGTTGCTTCGCATTGAACGCCGCGACGATACGCGAGCGCCGCTGCTGCTCGAGATAGCCGGTATATTCCTGGTCGATCTTCTTCTGCTCGTCCGGCGTCGGATTGGGACCGGCAATGTCGAAGCTGCGGTCCTGCATAAAGTCGTAATAAGTGTAACCGCCGCCGGGCTTGCGGCGGCCGGCGAACTTGGCGTTGCAATCGGCGAGTTGCGCGGTCTTGTCTTCCCTGGTCTTGGCCTTCTCGGCGAGGTCGGCGCAGTCCTCGAAGTCCTTCGGCCCGCCGCGCCACCATTGCGCGTGCGCGCTCATCGGCGCCAGCACGCAAGCGACGGCGAAAGCGGCAACAGCCAACGTCGATGATCGTGACGGCATCACGGACATTGAGACCAAACCCGAACGACACAGAGTGAGCAGATTGTCGCCATTTTAGTGACACTTGTCACCCGGGAACCCGACGATTTTCCTGACCTGTGGAATGTTGCTGCGGTTGATGGAACACAGCCTTCGCGATTGGAATAATTGAAGAATCTCATCGGAACGGGCCGGAGATCAGAACAATTCGCGTTTAATCGTTCACTTCACCCTGTGCAGCAACGCAACCAGTTCCGCCTGCCTGTGCGTGCCGGTCTTCTGGAAGATCGTCTTGAGCTGATTGCGCGCGGTGGCAAGGGCAACGCCGGCCTCCTGCGCGGCCGCTTCGACCGAATCGCCGCGTGCAAGCCGGGTGGCGAGGCGTGCCTGCGCCGGCGTCAGTTCGAACGTCGCCGCCAGCAGCGCCTGATCGAACGCCGCGCTGCCTTCGAGATCGCGGATCAACAGGATTGCGCGCGCCCCCAGGAACGGCGACCGCGCGGCCGGAGGCACCGGTTGGATCTGGATCACGATTGGCCGCTTGTCGATCCGGCGCACCACGATCGGCGACGACGGTAATGGGTGCAGGTCCGAGCTGTGGGCCAGCTGATCGATCAGCCTGGTCAGATCGGCATTGGCCTGCCGGTCGAGCAGCGTGAGGCGATTATTGCGGATCGCAAGGTCGTGGCCGAGACAGCTTTCCGCCTGGCTGTTCATGCCGATCACGGCGCCGAAGCGGCCGACCGCAATCGCGGCGACCTGGATCAGATCGAGCGCGCTGGTGATGCCTGAGAGCGCGGAGCGGCCGACGACGGCGGACAGCGTCGCGGCTTCCGTGAGCGGCGCCGACACCCTTCGCAGCGCCTTGATCTCGTCGGCGTCGAACAGGCCTTCCGTGGGTGAGCGCTGGATCGTCAGTGCCCACAATGCTGGGCCGGAGTGGAAGCCGACGGCCGCGAACCATTTCAGTCCGAACTCGCCGAGCGTAGCGTAGAGCGGATCGCGCAGCATCTCGGTTTCGGATTCGAACAGATCCGCATCGGTGATGACGTCGACGCCGGCGTGCATCAGCGGCACGCCGCGGGCCGCGCGGATGTCGGTGAGGTGAAGATTGTGCGGGAAGTAGGTCTTGGTGAAATACTCGGTGATCGAGTCCGTGCGCGGAATGTCTTCGGTGCGGATATCGCTCTGAAGCATCGCAGCGCCGGTCGCGCCGATGGCGGCGCAAACCTCGTCCATGAAGGACGGCCAGGTCGAGGGATCGAGAACCACATCGCCGAGGCGCGCGGTCACATCGTCAAGCCTGTGCAGGTC
Organism: Bradyrhizobium sp. UFLA01-814; assembly: GCF_046718885.1. Classification (NCBI taxonomy): domain Bacteria; kingdom Pseudomonadati; phylum Pseudomonadota; class Alphaproteobacteria; order Hyphomicrobiales; family Nitrobacteraceae; genus Bradyrhizobium; species Bradyrhizobium sp. UFLA01-814. The sequence continues at coordinate 27,174 of NZ_JAQOSR010000082.1, forward strand.
GACCAAAATTCAGCTCCGCCGATGCAAACAGCGTTGTTTTGTCAGGCGAAACAGGCTGCACCTCGTTGCGCCCGGTACCGGGCATAAGAAAACCGAGGGGCCCGATATGCAAGTTAAATCAGCGACAGGCTAGGGGTCGGGTCCGCAAGCACTGGCGAAACATGATCGAAAATCGGCGGGTCGGCTCGCCGGTACGATCCGGCCGCTACGATAAGTGACCTTCCTCACGGTGGTCGGCTTCGGTCAGCGCCACACGGCAGAAGCTGGCGGCGATCGCCACGACCTCCTCGACGGCTTGCGGGTATTGCTTCGACACCCAGCGCAGCGCGATCGAGATGACGGCGCCGACCATGCCGACCGAGAGCAGCGAGGCGGCTGCGCCCTTGCCGCGCTTCGCATCGAGCGTCGGCGGCACCAGGATGTCGCTGAAGACGCGCAGGGCGTCGAGCTTGACGGCATCGACCGCCGGACTGATGCCGGAAATTTCCAGCAGAAAGACCCGCGCAGGCTTCGGGTGCTGCTTCAGCCGCGTGAAATACAGCATCAGGGCGGCGCGCAGCTTCATCTCGGCATCGTCGCCCGCGGCTGCGGCGGCAGCGGTCATTTCCTCGTGCAGGTGGCCGACGACATGACCGTAGGCGGCGATCAGCAGGGCCTCGCTGTTGGCAAAGGACTCGTAGAAATAGCGCTCGGTCAGCTCGGCCGCCTCGCAGATCGCCTTCACCGTGGCGCCGCGATAGCCGACCTCGCCATAGACCTCGATCGCCGCATCGATCAGCTTGAGCCGCCGCTCGGTGCGGCGTTCCTCGGCGTCCATACCGCCATAGAGGCGGGCTTTCCGGCTGCTTGCCATGAAAGCCTATTGACACGAGGCATTGTCAGATGTCAAGTTATCTGACAATATACGTTGTCAATATTGCCACGGGAGAGGGGCAGGGCATGTCCGCTGATTTCGACGTGTTGATCGTGGGCGCGGGACTGTCGGGCATCGGCGCCGGCTACCATTTGCAGGCCAACTGCCCGAACCGCAGCTACGCCATTCTTGAAGGTCGCGACTGCATCGGCGGCACCTGGGACCTGTTCCGCTATCCCGGCATCCGCTCCGACTCCGATATGTACACGCTCGGCTATTCGTTCCGGCCGTGGACCGAGCCGAAGGCGATCGCCGACGGCCCCTCGATCCTGAACTATGTGCGCGAGACCGCGCGCGTCTACGGCATCGACAAGAACATCCGCTACAACCACCGTGTCGTGCGCGCCGACTGGTCATCTGCCGACTCGCAATGGACGGTCGAGGTCGAGCGCGGGCCGGAGAAGACGATCGAGCGCTTCACCTGCAACTTCCTGTTCATGTGCAGCGGCTACTACAAATATGAGCACGGCTACACGCCCGACTTCCCCGGCATCGCCGATTTCGCCGGCCGCGTCGTCCATCCGCAGAAATGGACCGACGACATCGACTATACGGCTAAGAAGGTGGTGGTGATCGGCAGCGGCGCGACCGCGGTGACGCTGGTGCCGGAAATGGCCAAGACCGCCGCCCATGTCACGATGCTGCAGCGTTCGCCGACCTATGTCGTGGCGCGTCCGGACGAGGACAAGGTCGCCAACTGGCTGCGCGCGCGGCTGCCCGCGAAACTCGCCTACGGCCTCACCCGCTGGAAGAACGTGCTGTTCGGCATGTATTTCTACCGGCTCTGCAAGCGCGATCCCGAGCGCGTGAAGAAGCTGATTCTCGGCGGCGTGCGTCACGCGCTCGGCCCCGACTACGACGTCGCCACCCATTTCACGCCGCGCTACAATCCGTGGGACCAGCGGCTCTGCCTGGTGCCGAACGGCGATCTCTTTCAATCCTTGCGCAACGGCGGATCTTCCGTCGTCACCGACCAGATCGAGACCTTCACGCGTGGGGGCATCAAGCTCAAGAGCGGCAATGTGCTCGACGCCGATATCGTGGTGACCGCGACCGGCCTCGATCTGCAGGTGCTCGGCGGACTCGAGATCAATGTCGACGGCGCGCGTGTCGATCTGTCGAAGACCATGAACTACAAGGGGCTGATGTACTCGGGCGTGCCGAACCTCGCCGCCGCCTTCGGCTACACCAACGCGTCATGGACGCTGAAATGCGACCTGACCTGCGAATATGTCTGCCGCATGCTCAACCACATGAAGGCGAACGGCTACGCGCAAGTCACGCCGCGGCGGAACGATCCGACCGTCACCGAACTGCCCTGGGTGGATTTCTCCTCGGGCTATATCCAGCGCGCCGCCGCCAGGTTCCCCAAGCAGGGCTCGCGCCGGCCGTGGCGGCTCTACCAGAATTATGCGCTCGATATCGTGACGCTGCGCTTCGGCTCGCTGAAGGATGAGGCCATCGAGTTTCTGCCGGCGCGTCGGGCGAGCGCGGATGCCGCCTCGAATCCGGCCCGGCAGGTGGCGTAACGCGCGACGCGCCAAACGCCGCGCAACTTCGCGCGCGTCCGTTGTGGCGCGGGCTGGCGATCACCCGGCAGCTCTGCTATGGGATGGCGACGCCCGTATGCTTTCGCTGCGGGCGGTGCGGTCCCGTAGCTCAGCCGGATAGAGCGACGGTTTCCTAAACCGTAGGTCGGAAGTTCGAGTCTTCCCGGGATCGCCATTTTTCGCTCGGCCGCGCGTTGTCGGCGAGGCTTTTGCACCATGCATTCCGGCGCGATCTGCCCGGCGTTTGCTCCCCCAAGTTCACCCGAGATCAGGTTCATCCCAAATTAGGGAAAGCCCGGGACAATGGGGAGGGGGCACCGGAAGACCGCGCGTATGCGAGCTAGCGTTCCAGAACGGGTTGAGCAGGGGGGCGGCGATGCCCTTCGCGATCCGCTGCGTTCAAAGGGCCGGCCGCTCGTCGTCGATGTCGACGAGGTCATGGTGCGGGGAAGCTCCGTCCCGGCCGATATCGCGTCCGATTTGATCGACCGCTTTCGCGCGTTCATTGCGGCGATCACCGCTCCCCTTGGACCGCAAGCGCGATCGACGCATGGTGTAGATCCATCGGGGCTCGATCCATCCCGGGCGCAATTCGACCACGACGCGGTGAGGTTCCTGCTGCAGGTGCTGGGCGAAGGCCGCCCGGTCTACCTTTGCTCGGAAACCCATCCCGAGCCGTTCGTCAGCGCGGTCGCCGAGCATCTTGGCGTCTTCACCGCCTGGGCCGCCCCGCCGGAACGTCAATTGCCGGCGGCACGGCGCAAAGAGCTGCCGCCCGTGCTTCGCCAGGGTTTTGACTATATCGGCAGCGCGGCGGTCGTGTTGCCCGATTCCGCATCGCGCCTCGCCCGCCCCGGTCGATCCGAGTCGCCCGCGCCCGCGCAAGTCGGCATGCGCGTCAGTATGCGCGGCTGGCTGAAGCTGTTCAGGGTGCATCAATACGCGAAGAACGCCGTTGTGCTGGTGCCGCTGCTAACCGCACACAAATTCGCATCGGGATCGGCCGCGACGTCGCTGCTTGCCGTGATCGCATTCTCACTCTGCGCGTCGGGCGCCTACATTCTGAACGATCTTCTCGACGTCGAGGCCGACCGCGCGCATCCGACCAAGCGCAACCGTCCGATCGCAAGCGGCGCCATCCCAGCATCGCAAGCCGTCGGCGCGATGGCCCTGGCGCTGGTCGCCGCATTTGCGATCGCAATGTCGATATCGATCGAGTTCGGCGGCGTCCTGCTCGGCTATTTCGCGCTGACCACCTCCTATTCGTTCTGGCTCAAGCGCATCGCGACCGTCGACGTCGTCGTGCTCGCCACGCTTTACACCGTCCGCGTGATCGGCGGCGCCGTCGCGATCAGCGTGCCGATGTCGGAATGGCTGCTTGCGTTCTCGCTGTTCATCTTCATGTCGCTGGCGCTGGTGAAGCGCTACATCGAGCTCGCCAGCCAACCGGACGGCGCCGTGCTGGCGGCGCGCGGCTACCAGGTCGAAGACAAATCGATGATCGCGATCCTTGCCGCCGCGTCAGGTTTCAACGCCGTCGTGATCTTCACGCTCTACATCTCGTCCGATACGGTGCGCGCGCTTTACAGCCATCCGCAACTGCTCTGGGTCGGTTGTCCGATATTGACGTACTGGATCGGCCGCGTGATGCTGTTCGCGCAGCGCGGATTGATCGACGACGATCCGGTCATCTTTGCGCTGAGGGATCGCGTCAGCTGGGTCGCGCTCGGCGCGATCGGCGCCATCATGCTCGCCGCCATCTAGCGATGCCGGCGGCTGCGTTACCAGGAGCTGTGATGTCGACCTCCAGTCCGGGCGACATTGGCCTGTCCGGCTGGGGCAACTATCCCAAGGCGTCGTCCGAACTGCTGGCGCCGCAGACGCCCGCAGGCGCGCGGGACCACCTGCTCGCGCGGTCCGGCGTCGTCGCGCGCGGGGCCGGGCGGGCTTACGGCGATGCCGCGATCGGAACGCAATCGACGATTTCGTCGCGCGGCCTGAACCGGATGCGGAGCTTCGATGCCGCAACCGCCCGATTGACGGTCGAAGCCGGCGTGACCATCGCCGACATCCTTACCGTTTTCGAGCCGCGCGGCTTCTTCCTCAAGGTCGTGCCCGGCACGAAATTCGTGACGATCGGCGGCGCGATCGCGGCCGACGTTCACGGCAAGAACCATCATCGCGATGGCGGCTTCGGCACCATCGTCGATTCGTTCCGCCTCGCGCTGCCGGACGGCGAGATCGTCACCTGCTCGCGATCGGAAAACGCCGCGCTGTTCGCGGCGACGCTGGGGGGCATGGGCCTGACGGGCATGATCCTCGACGCGACGCTGCGGCTGCTGCCGATCGAGACCGCCTGGCTGCGTCAGGACACCCGCGTCGCCGGCAATCTCGACGCGGCGATCGATCAGCTGGACAGCAGCGCATCGACCACCTATTCGGTGGCCTGGATCGACTGCCTTGCGCGCGGTGCGGCGCTCGGACGGTCGCTGGTCTATCTCGCCGAGCACGCCACGCGCCGCGACAAGGATATGCTGGGGCCCGGCCTCGAGACGTTTCCCAAGCTTCGCACGTCGCGGCTCGCGGTCCCGGAACCGTTTCCGGGATGGCTGCTCAATCGCGCATCGATGCGGGTGTTCAACGAGCTGTACTTCCGCCGCGGCGCCGCGCATCCGGGCAAGCCGCGGCTGGTCCATTGGGACCCGTATTTCTTTCCGCTCGATGCGATCGCCGACTGGAACAGGATCTACGGCAGGCGTGGCTTCGTGCAATACCAATGCGTGATCCCGCTCGACCGCGCGCGCCGCGTTCTCGCCGAAATTCTCGATCGCGTGTCGCGGCGCGGCGATGCGTCGTTTCTCGCGGTGCTCAAGCAGCTTGGCGAAGGCAGCGGGCCGATGTCGTTTCCGCTCCGCGGCTACACGTTGACGATGGACTTTCCGGTCAGCGACGCGCTGTTCGGGTTTCTTGACCAGCTCGACGCGCTGGTGGTCGATGCCGGCGGCCGGCTCTATCTCGCCAAGGACGCGCGGCAGTCCCGCGCGACATTCGAATCCGGATATCCCGGCCTTGGGGCCTTGCGGGACATCCGCCAGCAGACCGGGGCGAATACCCGCCTCGTGTCCCATCTTTCAGCACGGCTTGGAATTTGATGACCGGCACAAAATCAATTCTGGTGATTGGCGGCAGCTCGGACATCGGGCACGCGACCGCGCTGCGCTATGCGAGGGACGGATGGCGCGTGATGCTCGCCGCCCGCGATATCGAGGCGGCACAGCGCAATGCCGACGACATCAGGACGCGAAGCGGTATCGAAACCCCGGTTGTCGCGCTCGACGTGCTGCAGACAGGGCAGCTTGCCGGGTTCGTCGCCGGCCTTTCCACGCTTCCCGACACCGTCGTATGCGTTGTCGGAGAGCTCGGCGATCAACCGCGTGCCGAGACCGATCCCGAGCTTGCGACGAAGATCATGCGCACCAATTTCGAGGCGCCCAGCCTGCTGCTCGAACTGTTCGCGCAAGCCTTCGCGACGCGCGGCTCGGGAACCATCGTCGGCGTGAGCTCGGTCGCCGGCGATCGCGGGCGGGCCTCGAACTATTACTACGGCGCGGCCAAGGCCGGTTTCTCGCAATTCCTGTCCGGCTTGCGCAATCGCCTGGCGCTTGCGGGCAAAGTCCGTGTCGTCACCGTCAAGCCGGGATTCGTGCGGACCAGGATGACGGCGCATATGAAGCTGCCGGCTCCCCTGACGGTGCAGCCGGATCGGGTCGCGGAGGATATCTTCCGGGCCGATGTGGCGAGGCCGCGTGACGTGATCTATGTGGCCCGCCGCTTCCGGCTGGTGATGGCGATCATCTGCGCGCTGCCGGAGACGATCTTCAAACGGATGCGTATCTGATGCCTGGCGTCGCCGCCAACCACGCGTCGTTCCCGCGATCCAGCGCGATCCGGCAGAGCGTCCCGCTTGTGACGGCATTGCTGTGGCTCGTGCTGTTCGCGGCGACGCTGATCTTCAGCGTCACGCTCTGCGACGGCCGGCTGATCTTCACCCTCGACGATCCCTACATCCACCTCGCCGTTGCCGATCACATCCGGTCCGGCGGCTACGGTGTCAATGCGTCCGAGGTCTCGTCGCCGAGCTCGTCGATCATCTGGCCCTATCTGCTGGCCGTGACCGAGAGCATCAAGCCGGGCCCTGTGATGGCAACCCAAGCTAGATTGAATAGGTTAAGCAGTCGAAAAATTGCAGGGAGAGGGCGGTTGGTCCCTGTCGCCCGACAGCCGCAGGGATGCATGAAATCGGACGGTGGAGGCTGGAACCGGACGGTATCTCGGTGTCCGGATGCGACTTTCGCTGGACGCTCCATCGGCGGCAGTGATAACGGCTGACAAGAACCATCTCACGACGGACCGCATGCCGAAACCGCCGCCTCCTTCCAATCGCGGGCCCAGCCCATCGCCGGTCCTGCAGCGCGCCGTGGTCGCGTTGCAGATGGGACAGGTCGTCGAGGCCGAGCGGCTGGCGGCAGAGGTCTTGAAGGCAAACCGGACCGATGTCGGCGCGGCCTCGATCCTGGCGCGGGCGCTGATGATCCAGAACCGCAACGAGGAGGCGATCGCGCCACTCGAGCGGGCCGTGCGCCGCGTCGACGATCCCGGCCTCGAGACCCTGCTCGGCGCAGCGCTTGGCGGCGCCGGTCGCGGCAGCGAGGCGATCGATCTGCTGCGGCGAACCACCGCGCGGCGGTCGCCGTACCTGCCGGCATTCCAGGCACTGGCAGGGCAATTGCACTCGGCCGGTCGCATCGACGAGGCGGTTGCCGTCATTGAGAGCGCGCTTGCTCTCGCGCCGGGGAGCCTCGAGTTTCAGCTCCTGCTGGCGCAGCTGCTGCCCCAGCGCAATGAGCGCGGCCGGGCGCGCGAGATTCTGGAGAAGCTGCGCAATGCGGCGCCAGGACATCCGGATGTTCTGGCCGCGCTCGCGCGTGTGCTGCTGCTCGATGGCGAATATGCTGCCGCGGCGGATCTCTACCGCCAGGTGATGGCGCAGCGCCCCGACGACCCCTTGATGCGTCTCAGCTTCTCCGCCAGTCTTCTGGAAATGGGCGACCGCGCCGCCGGCGAGGCCAATCTGCGTCTGGCATTGCGCGGCCGGCCGCAAATGATCGGCCGCACGACCGCCGCGCTGATCATGTCATCGCACGGCCGCTTCTTCTTCCGCCGCAGCGCCTTTGCGGAATTTCTGAGCTAGAGCGTTTTCGAGCGAGGCGGACACCGGTTCGCGCCAGGAAGCGCGTCAAAACCAGAATCTAGAGCTTCCAGCCGCTGGTGCACGGAATTGCGGGATGGGCCGGCTTTCCCTGAGTCCTCTGTTTGAAGGGGCGGAACGAAGAGCAAAGCTCGGACAGATCATGTCGCGAGAATTCGAAACTGCGTCCCCAACTTCAGCTGTCATCGCCCGGCTATACGCGGGTGATAATACCGAACTGGCTCAGGATCGCGCCACAAATTCGGTGTCGTCCCTGCGAAAGCAGGGACCCATAACCACCGATGGTCATTGTTGAGCGATGCCAGAACGACGAGTACTGTTCACAACACCCGCTGCGGCGTATGGGTCCCGGCTTTCGCCGGGACGACGCGTGAAGAGAGACTTGCCCCACCAACGCCCGTCATCGCCTGCAACGCGGTTTCGCGCGCCCGCTCTACGTCCGGAATTGGCGCCGATAGAGTCCGGACTCCCGGGCCATCCTGTTGGTTAATTCCTGCGCGCGCGATGTTTCATCCGGCGTCATCGCCGCGGTCTGCGCGACCCAGTTCTCGCGCTTGACCGGGAAGCATTGCGCAACCGGCGTGCCTTTGGGCAACACGCCGTTGAAACTGGTGTCGTGCCAGCGTGCCGGGAAGTGAACCCAGCTGTCGTGAAACAGATCGCAATCGACCATGCCGGTCAGCGTGGTGAACGGCAGGTCGAACCGGTTGACCGGATGCGTGAAGAACAGCGAATAGCCCGGCGGCGCCTCGATGGTCCACAGATTGATGAACTTGATGACGAAGCGGTCGGGCTCGAACAGCGGCGAGCCGACCACCTGGCTTTCGTCGTGGAATCCGACCGGCGAGCGCGGGAATTCGAGCGCGCTGCCGGCCGGAAGGTCGTTGTCCCAGGTGATCGCGCCATTCTCGACCTTGAGATCGCAGACCAGCGGCAACAGGAAACCCGATGTCATCGCATCGACGAATGGCGGGCAGCGCTTGACGGTATCCTCTTCGCGATTGCTCATCGTATTGAAGGCCTGCGTCGGCATCGCCTTGAGCCATCCGGGAAGACCCAATGATGCCGGCACCGGCGGCGGAATCTTGCCCTCGAGCTCCGCCGGGCAGCGGAATTTGATGGTGATCGCTTCGTTGTTGTTGGACACGGCTTTGGCCCTTGGTTCGTTCAGTGTCGGCGGCGCCCTTGCGCCAGTCGATGCTCGTCTAGCACGCGACAACGGGGCGGAGAAAGCAGCCGCATCGGTCGCCAAGCGAGCCACGGTATCGAGCTATAAGTTGTTGTTATCATGACGGATAAGGCAAAGCCCTTAATCTCCCGGTTCGGCGCGCCCCAATGCCGGTTTTCCGCGTCTTGCCGCTCACCGGTGTGCAAGAGACTGCCGATAGGCATTGGCTTTCGACGCCCGCCCGGCGCATCATCGCCGGCGTCGCTGACGACAAGATCTGCGAGACGTAACGGAGGTACCGATGACCGAATCGAAGGTTGAGACCGCCAACACTGCAGCTGCCGCGTCCGCCTCCGGCGAGAGCGGCGGCCCCAGCGAGCTCGCGGTCGCGACCGTCCGCACCGTGCCGATCGAGCAGGCGCAGTCCCGCACCGAGCACGATCTGCTCGGCGAGGACGACGTGCCGGCCAATGCGCTGTGGGGCATTCACACCAAGCGCGCGGTGATGAACTTTCCGATCACCGGCGTGCCGGTCGGGCATTTCCCGGAATTCGTCCGCGCGCTGGCGCTGGTGAAGCAGGCCGCCGCGCGCGCCAACAAGCGGCTCGGCTATCTTGCACCCGAGAAGGCGGATGCGATCGAAGCGGCCTGCACCCAGATTGCGACCGAAAAGGTCTATGCCGAATCCTTCATCGTCGACGCGATCCAGGGCGGTGCCGGCACCTCGACCAACATGAACGCAAATGAGGTGATCGCCAACGTCGCGCTGCGGCTGATGGGGCGCAAGCCCGGCGATTATCACGCGCTGCATCCGAACGACGACGTCAACATGGCGCAGTCGACCAACGACGCCTATCCGACCGCGCTGCGGCTCGCGGTGATCTTCGCCACCCAGCCGCTGGTGCGCGCGCTGGACGATCTCGCCTACTCCCTCAAGGGCAAGGCGGTGGAGTTCGCCGACGTGTTGAAGATGGGGCGGACCCAGCTTCAGGATGCGGTGCCGATGACGCTCGGCCAGGAATTCGATGCCTTCCACGTGACCGTGAAGGAGGACGTCGCGCGCCTGAACGAGATTTCCGCGCTGTTCCGCGAGGTCAATCTCGGCGCCACCGCGATCGGTACCGGCATCAATGCCGATCCGCGCTATGCGGCGCTCGCGGTCGAGGAGCTGTCGCGGCTGTCCGGCCAGCCGATGGTGCTGGCATCCAACCTGATCGAGGCGACGTCCGATCTCGGCGCCTTCGTGCTGTTCTCCGGCGTGCTCAAGCGCGTCGCGGTCAAGCTGTCCAAGATCTGCAACGACCTGCGGCTGCTGTCGTCGGGGCCGCGCACCGGCATCGGCGAAATCCGCCTGCCCGCCGTGCAGGCCGGCTCGTCGATCATGCCCGGCAAGGTCAATCCTGTCATTCCCGAGGTGGTCAACCAGGTGGCCTTCCTGGTGATCGGGCACGACCTCACGGTGACGATGTGCGCCGAGGGCGGCCAATTGCAGCTTAACGCGTTCGAGCCGACCATCGGCTATTGCGTCTTGAGCTCGCTGCGCATGCTGACGGCGGCGGTCGATACGCTGACCAAGCGTTGCGTCGACGGCATCGAGGCCGATCGCGAGCGCTGCCGCAGCCTGGTGCAGGGCTCGATCGGCCTGATCACGGCGCTGGCGCCGTCGCTCGGCTACGAGGCCTCATCGCGCGTGGCGCGCCGTGCGCTCAAGGAGAACCGCTCGGTCGCCGACATCGTGCTGGAGGAAAAGCTGCTGACCGAAGCGCAGCTCAACCAGTTGCTTGAACTCGAAGCAATGACCCGCCCGGCGCGCCGGCAGCCGGTGCCGAAGAGTTGAGGGCGCATGAGATGTAGCGACGAAGGTGTTGGCGCTCCCTCTCCCGCTTGCGAGGGCTTTGCGCAATCGGGCGTGCGCGGGTGCAGGCCAGTGTCAGGCATTTTTTTGCGTGGCTTCTGGGGGCGCGCGGGAGTGGACAGCTTCGTTTGGGCGGCCGATTG
>NZ_JAQOSR010000083.1:0-38022 GCF_046718885.1 Bradyrhizobium sp. UFLA01-814
GGCCATGAGTCTCGATCTCAGTCCCGAGACCGTCGCCGTGATCGGCTTTGTCAGCCTGTTCGTGCTGATGCTGCTCCGTGTCCCCGTCGGCATGGCGATGGGCCTCGTCGGCATCACCGGCTTTGGCTATCTCACCGGCTTCGCGCCGGCGCTGAAGCTGGTCGGCCAGACCACGATGCGCACGGTGACGGATTATTCCTTCGGCGTGATCCCGATGTTCCTGTTGATGGGCGCCTTCGTGTCCGTCTCGGGCATCAGCCGCGAGCTGTTCCGCGCCGCCAACACCTTCGTCGGCCATTGGAAGGGCGGGCTCGGCATTGCGACGATCGCCGCCTGCGGCGGCTTCGCCGCGATCTCGGGCTCGTCGGTCGCGACCGCCGCGACCTTCTCGGCCGTCGCCTATCCCGAGATGCGCCGCTTCGGCTATCCGCAATCATTCGCCGCCGGCGTGATCGCGGTCGGCGGCACGCTCGGAGCGATGCTGCCGCCGTCCACCGTGCTCGCGGTCTACGGCATCATCACCCAGCAGGACATCGGCAAGCTGTTCATCGCGGGCGTGGTGCCGGGCCTGCTCGCGATCCTGATGCACATGATCACGATCGGCATCATCGGCGTGACGCGGCCCGGCTTCCTGCCGGCGGGAAAGAAAGCGTCATGGCACGAACGCTTTGTCGCGCTGCGCGACGTCTGGTCGCCGCTGCTGCTGTTCCTGTTCGTGATCGGCGGGCTCTATGGCGGCTTCTTTGTCCCGACCGAAGCCGGCGCGGTCGGCGCGGTGGGCGCCTTCATCATCGGTATCCTCCGCGGCAAGTTGACCAGGGAAGGCATCCTGCAATCGCTGCTGCAGGCGACGCGCACCGCGGCCGCCGTGTTCACGGTGCTGATCGGCGCGCTCTGCTTCGGCTATTTCCTCACCATCACCCAGACGCCGCAGCACGTCACCGAATTCCTCACCGGGCTCGGCATCGGCCCCTATGGCGTGCTGGCGCTGATCCTGCTGATGTATCTGGTGCTCGGCTGTCTGATGGACGCGATGGCGATGGTGATCCTCACCGTGCCGATCGTGTTTCCGGTGGTGACCGCGCTCGGCTTCGATCCGATCTGGTTCGGCATCATCATCGTCATGACGGTCGAGCTCGGCCTGATCCATCCGCCGGTCGGCATGAACGTGTTCGTGATCAAGAGCGTCATCAAGGACGTCAACATGTCGACGATCTTTGTCGGCGTGCTGCCGTTCGTGATCACCGATTTGATCCGGCTGGTGATCCTGATCCTGTTCCCGCTGCTTGCGACCTGGCTGCCGCAGCGCATGATTGGCTAGGCCTATGAATCCCGAGCTCGAGACCAGATACGTCTTCACCATCACTGCGCGGATCGCGGAGGTGACGTCCGCCGGCGACATCGGCACCGGTGTCCGCCGCATCATTCCGATCATCGGCGGCGAGGTGAGGGGCGAGAAGGTCAACGGCAAGGTGCTGCCGTTCGGTGCGGACTTCCAGATCATCCGGCCCAATGAGCTGATCGAGCTGGAGGCGAAATATGCCTTCGAGACCGACGACGGCGCCGTCGTCTATGTCGAGAACAAGGGCATCCGCTTCGGGCCGGTCGAGTTATTGCAGAAGCTGAAGCGCGGCGAGCCGGTCGACCCGAAGCTGATCTATTTCCGCACCGTACCGAAATTCGAAACCGGCGCCGAAAACTACCGCTGGCTGATGCAGCACATCTTCGTCGGCTCCGCCGCCCGCCACGCCGACCGCGTCGTGATCGACGTGCACCAGGTGCTTTAGCTTCGCACACATGCCGTCTCACCCGCCGGGATCCGCCAACATTCGGTGTCGTCCCTGCGAAAGCAGGACCCATACTCCGCGGCCTGTGTCGTGAACGGGACTCGTCGTTCCGTCGTTGCGCAGCAATAATCATTGGTGGTTATGGGTCCCTGCTTTCGCAGGGACGACGGGTGGTGGGGGAGTTGCGCGTATCAACTCCATCACCGTCACCCTGAGGAGGCCGCGCAACGGCCGTCTCGAAGGGTCGACGGCCAGCAGCCGGGCCGTGCATCCTTCGAGGCCCGCTTGCGCGTGCACCTCAGGATGACGGAATCGACAGCTGGGCGCGCCCATATTGACTCTCCCGCTAATCGTTATAAAACATAACTATTCTGAACAGGAAACAATAACGCCATGGGAAACGCTGCCGGCGGGGGAGACGCCTCGCTGCTCAGGATCGAGACGCGAGGGGCGGTGCTGACGGTCGGGCTGAACCGTCCCGCCAAGCGCAACGCGCTCAATGACGGTATCATCCTGGCGCTGCGGGACTGCTTCTCCGCGATACCGGACGCGGTCGGCGCCGTCGTTATCCATGGTATCGGCGATCACTTCTCGTCCGGCCTCGACCTCTCCGAACTGACCGAGCGCGACGCCACCGAGGGCCTGGTGCATTCCCAGATGTGGCACCGCGTGTTCGACCGCATCCAGTATTGCCGCGTGCCTGTCGTCGCGGCACTGAAGGGCGCGGTGATCGGCGGCGGGCTGGAGCTGGCCTGCGCCGCGCATATCCGGGTTGCCGAGCCGTCGGCCTATTTCGCGCTGCCCGAGGGTCAGCGCGGCATCTTCGTCGGCGGCGGCGGATCGGTGCGGCTGCCGCGCCTGATCGGCGTGCCGCGGATGGCCGACATGATGCTGACCGGGCGGGTCTATTCGGCGACCGAGGGCGCCGCCTACGGTTTCTCGCAATACCTCACCGAGGCAGACGGCGCGCTGCCGAAAGCGCTGGAGCTGGCCGAGCGCGTCGCCGCCAATGCGCCGCTGACCAACTTCGCCGTGCTGCAGGCGCTTCCGATGATCGCCGAGGCCAATCCGCAGACCGGCCTCTTGATGGAATCGCTGATGGCGACGGTGGCGCAGAGCGACAAGGAAGCCAAGAAGCGCATCCGCGCGTTTCTTGATCGCAAGACCGCCAAGGTGAAGCCGACATGAGCGCCGCGCCGTCTGCATCCACCGCGACTACGCACCCGCTGCGCCCGATCTCGTTCGGCAATCCGGACGTCACCATCGAGCGCCGCGACGACGGCACGATCTATCTCCGTCCGAAGCTCAGGCTCGCGGATTTTCCGGTTCGCCTCACCGACCGCCTGCATCACTGGGCAAAGGCCGAGCCGAACCGCGTGTTCATGGCCGAGCGTGCCGCCGGCGGCGGCTGGCGGCAGATCACCTACGCGCAATTGCTCGAGGCTATCAGGCGCATCGCCTCCGCCTTGATCGCGCGCGGATTGTCGGCCGAGCGGCCGATCGTGATCCTGTCGGGCAATTCGATCGATCACGCCCTGATGGCACTCGGCGCGCTCTATGCCGGCGTTCCGTTCTGCCCGGTGTCGCCGGCCTATTCGCTGGTGTCGCGCGACTATGGCAAGCTCAGCTTCGTCATCAAGCTTCTGACGCCAGGCCTCATCTTCGTCGACGATGCCGACAAGTTCGCCGACGCACTGCGTGCCAATGTCGAACCCGATGTCGAGATCGCCGCGAGCCGCGGCACCGTGCCCGGCCGTGAGGTGACGCGCCTCGCCGGCCTCATGGCGACGCCGGAAGACCCGCGCCTCGATGCGACCAATGCGGCAATCGGTCCGGACACGATCGCGAAATTCCTGCTGACGTCGGGGTCGACCGGCAATCCCAAGGCTGTCATCAACACCCAGCGCATGATCTGCGCAAACCAGGTGATGCTGCGCGAGACGCTGGCGTTCCTCAAGGACGAGCCGCCTGTGATCGTCGACTGGCTGCCGTGGAATCACACCTTCGGCGGCAATCACAATGTCGGGCTGACGCTCTATAACGGCGGCTCGATGTATCTCGATGAGGGCAAGCCGATGCCCGGCGGCATCGAGGAGACCGTGCGAAACCTGCGCGAGATCTCGCCGACGGTCTATTTCAACGTGCCCAAGGGTTATGAATCGCTGCTGCCCTATCTGCGCGACGACGCCGGTCTGCGGGCAAAATTCTTCGACCGGTTGCATGCGATGTTCTTCTCGGGTGCCGCGCTGTCGCCGTTCATCTGGAACAGCCTCGATGCGCTCGCCGTGCGGGAGAAGGGCTATCGCGTGCCCATGCTGACCGGCCTCGGCGCCACCGAGACCTCGCCGTTCTTCATGTCGGTGCGTCCCGATACCAGCCGCTCCGGCCATGTCGGTCTTCCGGTGTCGGGCAATGATGCGAAGCTCGTTCCGAACAACGGCAAGCTCGAGGTCCGCGCCAAAGGCCCGAATGTGACGCCGGGCTACTGGCGGCAGCCCGAGCTGACCGCCAAGGCGTTCGACGAGGAAGGCTTTTATAAATTTGGCGACGCACTGAAGCCCGCTAACGCTGGTGATCTCGATGCCGGTTTCGATTTCGACGGCCGCATCGCCGAGGATTTCAAGCTGGCGAGCGGCACCTGGGTCAGCGTCGGCCCGTTGCGGGCGCGCTTCGTCGGCACCTGCGCGCCGCTGGTGCGCGACGTCGTGATCGCGGGGCTCAACCGCGACGAGCTTGCGGCGATCGTGATCCTCGATCTCGACGGCTGCCGCCTGATCAATCCGGCGCTGGCCGCCAATGACATCGCGGCCGCGGCCAATGATCTGCTGGTGCGCGCGGCCTTCCGCGAGCGCTTCGCGCGGGTCCTTGCCGGCGCCACCGGCTCGTCGAACCGGATCGCGCGCGCGATCCTGCTCGACACGCCGCTGTCGATCGATCGCGGCGAGGTCACCGACAAGGGCTCGATCAACCAGCGCGCGGTGCTGGAGCATCGCACGGACATCATCGAAGCGCTCTATGCGCCGGTGCCGCCGGCATCGGTGATCACACTCGTCTAGTTCGCGAACAGGAGAAAGCCATGCAGTTGAAGGACCAGGCCGCCATCGTCACCGGCGGCGCATCGGGATTGGGTGCTGCGACCGCGCGCCGTCTGGCCGCGCAGGGCGCCAAGGTCGCGGTCTGCGACCTCAACGCCAAGCTCGCCGAAAGCGTCGCTGCCGAGATCGGCGGTATTCCGGTTGTCTGCGACGTCGCCGATGCGGCGGCGGCCGAAGCCGCCGTGGCGGCCGCTGCCAAGGCGCACGGCCCGGCCCGCGTGCTGGTGAACTGCGCCGGCATCGGGGTGGCAAAACGTGTGATCGGCCGCGAGGGGCCGATGGCGCTCGCCGACTTCGACAAGGTGATCAAGGTCAATCTGATCGGCTCGTTCAACATGCTGCGGCTTGCGACCGCTGACATGGCCAAGCTCGAGCCGCTCGCAACCGGCGAGCGCGGCGTCGTGATCTCGACGGCCTCGGTCGCCGCTTATGACGGCCAGATCGGGCAGGCGGCCTATTCGGCATCGAAGGGCGGCATCGTCGCGATGACGCTGCCGATCGCGCGCGAGCTCGCGCAATTCGGCATCCGCGTGCTGACCATCGCGCCCGGCCTGTTCATGACGCCCTTGCTGGCCGGCCTGCCGCAGGAAGCACAGGATTCGCTCGCCGCCGCGATCCCGTTCCCGCGCCGGCTCGGCCAGGCGGACGAGTTCGCCTCGCTGGCGCTGCACATGATCGACAACCCTTATCTGAACGGCGAAGTGGTGCGGCTCGATGCCGCGCTCCGGATGGCGCCGCGCTGACGCATGATCCGGAAGAGCGCGAGCCGCCCTTCCGGATCGCTCATGCTCAATCGAGGATAAACCATGTTCGTCAATCGGCGCGACGTGCAGATCCAGTGGGGCGATTGCGACCCCGCCAACATCGTCTACTACCCGCGCTATTTCGCGATGTTCGACGACTCGACCTCGATCATGTTCGAAGCCGCCGGTTGCTCGAAGCAGGACCTCGTCCACAAATACGGTCTGGTCGGCATTCCCATGGTCGACACGCGGGCGAAATTCCACGTCCCGTCGACCCATGGCGACTGGATTACCATCGAGAGCCGGATCGAGAGCATCAAGCGCTCGAGCTTCGAGGTGGTGCACCGCGTGTTCAAGGGTGAGGCGTTGGCGATCGAGGCGTTCGAGACCAGGGTGCTGGTCGGCCGCCATCCGGACGATCCCGCCAAGCTGAAATCGGCGCCGTTTCCGCAGGAGATCATCGACCGCTTCATGAACGGCTGACGTGTGCATGAAGGGCTGACTCGCAGCCCCGCATGACTCGACTTTCGGAGCATGATCCTCTCGGAAAACCGGTTTCCACTTTTCCGGATCATGCTCTAAAGAAGGGGCTGAATTGGCCCGCAAAACTGGTTTAAACCCAAAAAACTTATCCGCAGGGAGGAATGAATGAGGAAGGCCACTCTCGCCGCAGCAGCGCTCGCAGCAGCCATCGCGCTGCCGGGCGCGCCCGCACTGGCGCAGACCAATGAAATCACCATCGGCATCTCGATCTCGACCACGGGGCCGGCCGCGGCGCTCGGCATCCCGGAGCGCAACGCGCTCGATTTCGTGCCGAAGGAGATCGGCGGCGTGCCGCTGAAGCTGATCGTGCTCGACGACGGCGGCGATCCGACGGCTGCGACCACCAATGCGCGGCGCTTCGTCACGGAGTCGAAGGCCGACATCATCATGGGCTCCTGCACCACGCCGCCCTCGATCGCAGTGTCGACGGTCGCCAACGAGGCCGGCATCCCGCATCTCGGCCTCGCGCCGTTTCCGATCAACGACGCGCGCATGAAGTGGTCGGTCGACCTGCCGCAGTCGATCCCGATCATGGGCAAGGTGCTGTACGAGCACATGAAGGCGCACAACATCAAGACCGTCGGCTATATCGGCTATTCGGATTCCTACGGCGACCTCTGGGTCAACGACTTCAAGGCGCAGGCCGTGCCGATGGGCCTGACCATGACCGACGAGGAACGCTTCGCACGTCCGGATACGTCGGTCGCGGGCCAGGTGCTGAAGCTCGTCGCCGCCAATCCCGACGCCATTCTGGTCGGTGCTTCCGGCACCGCCGCGGCACTGCCGCAGACCGCGCTGCGCGAGCGCGGCTACAAGGGCCTGATCTACCAGACCCACGGCGCCGCCAGCATGGACTTCATCCGCATCGCGGGTGCGGCCGCAGAAGGCGTCATCATGTCGGCGGGCCCGGTGATGTCGCCGGAAACGCAAGCCGACAGCGCGCTGACCAAGAAGCCTGGGCTTGCGCTCAACACCGCCTATGAAGCAAAGTACGGCGCCAACAGCCGCAGCCAGTTCGCCGGCCATTCCTACGATGCCTTCGAGGTATTGAAGCGTGTCATCCCGGTGGCGCTGAAGGCCGGCAAGCCCGGCACGCCGGAGTTCCGCGAAGGCATCCGCAAGGCGTTCATCTCCGAGAAGGAGATCGTCGCCACCCAGGGCGTCTACAACTGGACCGAAAAGGACCGCTACGGCCTCGACGACCGCTCGCGCATCCTGCTGACGGTCAAGGACGGCAAATACGTCCCGGCGATGTGAGCCGGTCGCGATCCGCGAAACGAAGAAGCCGGCCCCGGTGAGGCCGGCTTTTTCTTACCCTCCCCCTTCAGGGCCCTGGAGGGGGAGGATCGCCGTGCATGCAATGCGCGGCGAGGTGGGGTGAAGGTCTATCCGCGTTGGCAGTATCGCCGCACACCAGCGCCTAAATCGCGCTCTCGCCTTCGTGCTGGAAGCCGAGATAGCTTGCGGCGACGCCCTTGTTGGCGGCGATGTCCTTGGCGGTGCCCGACAGCACGAACTCGCCGAGCTCCATCACATAGGCGCGGTCGGCGATCTGCAATGCGGCCTGCGCATTCTGCTCGACCAGCAGCACCGAGACGCCGGCGGCGCGGAGCTCGCCGACGATGCGGAAGATGTCGGCGACGATGATCGGGGCGAGGCCGAGGCTCGGCTCGTCCAGCATCAAGAGCTTCGGCGCGCCCATCAGCGCGCGGCCCATCGCCAGCATCTGCTGCTCGCCGCCGGACAGCGTTCCGGCGAGCTGCTTGCGGCGTTCCTTGAGCCGCGGAAACAGCGTGTAGACCCGCTCCAGCGAGGTCGCCGCGACAGCCTTCGCAATCCGGAAGGCGCCGAGCTCGAGATTGTCCTCGACATTCATGGTGCCGAACAATTCGCGATGCTCGGGCACCAGGCTGAGGCCGATGGCGACGCGGTCCTCGATGTCGAGCGGCGCCATGTCGACGCCCGCGAACGTCGTGCGCCCCTTCAGCGGCAGCACACCCATGATGGCGTTGAGCAAGGTGGTCTTGCCGGCGCCGTTGGCACCGATGATGGTGACGATCTCGTTCTGGGCGACGTCGAGCGAAACGCCGCGCACCGCCTCGACCTTGCCGTAGGAGATGTGGACGTCGGTCACCGATAGCAGCGCACTCATGCGGCGGCTCCGAGATAGGCCTTGATCACGTCGGGGTTGCGCTTGATCGCGGCCGGCGTGCCCTCGGCGATCTTGGTGCCGAAATCCAGCACCACGATGCGGTCGGCGAGATCCATCACGAACCCCATGTCGTGCTCGACCAGCAGCACCGACATGCCGCCGTCGCGCAATTGCCGGAGCAGCGCGGCGAGCCGCTGCTTCTCCATGTGACGCAGGCCGGCGGCCGGCTCATCGAGCAGCAGCAGCATCGGATCGACGCACAGCGCGCGAGCGATCTCGACGATGCGCTGTTGCCCGAGCGAGAGAGAGCCTGCGAGCTGGTCGATCTGGTCGGACAGGCCGACGCGCGCGATCTGTCGCGCGGCTTCCGCCAGTAGCTTCGCCTCGTCGGCGCGGTCGAGCCGCAGCATGCTGGAGATCGCGCCGGAATTGCCGCGCAGATGCGCGCCGATCGCGACGTTCTCCAGCACGGTCATGTCGGGCACCAGCTTGACGTGCTGGAAAGTCCTGGAAACGCCGAGCTTGACCACCTCCTGCGGCGGAGCGTTCTCGACTTCCTTGCCAAGCACGGAGATCTTGCCGCTGGTTGCGGTCAGGACGCCGGTGATCAAATTGAAGGTGGTGCTCTTGCCGGCGCCGTTCGGGCCGATCAGCGCGACGATCTCGCGGGCGTTGACGTCGAACGAGACGTCGTTGACCGCGAGCACGCCGCCGAACTGCTTGCGCGCCTTGTCGATGTGCAGAAGGATCGGAGACGTTCCGGGCGCCCGTTCGCGGTGCTCCAGCTTCACGGACGTGTCCGGGGTCTTGCGGGCGGGCTTGAACGGCAGCCGCGACATCAGCCAGGGCCAGACGCCTTGAGGCGCGAGCTGCAGCAGCAGCACCAGCATGATGCCGAACACGATGGTCTCGAGCTGGCTCTGGCCGCCGAAGATGTAGGGCAGGTAGCTCTGCAGCACCTCCTTGAGGATCACGACGATGCCGGCGCCGAGCACGCCGCCCCAGACGTAACCGGCGCCGCCGACCACGGCGATGAACAGATACTCGATGCCGGCCTGCGCGCCGAACGGCGTCGGGTTGGCGGCGCGCTGGAAATGCGCATAGAGCCAGCCGGACAGGCCGGCCAGCACCGCGGCATAGATGAACACCAAGAGCTTGGCGCGCGGCGTCTGCACGCCGAACGCTTCGGCCGCGACATGGCCGCGCCGCAAGGCGCGGATCGCGCGCCCGGTGCGGGAGTCCAAGAGGTTCATGGTCAGCAGCGCGGAGAGTAGCACCGCGACCCAGATCGCATAATAGATCGCATCCGGGCTCAGCATCTTGAACGAGCCGATCGACAGTGGCGGAATGCCGGAGATGCCGTCGTTGCGGCCGAGGAATTCGAGCTTGCTGAACAGATAGAACAGCCCGATGCCCCAGGCGATGGTGCCGAGCGGCAGATAATGGCCGGATAGCCGCACCGTGACGATGCCGAGCAGCACGGCCGCGATGCCGCTGACCAAGAGCGAAGCCGGCAGCGTCAGCCAGGGCGAGACGCCGTAGGCGGTGGTCAGCACCGCCGTGGTGTAGGCGCCGAAGCCGCAGAACGCGGCCTGGCCGAACGAGGTCAGGCCGCCGACGCCGGTGAGCAGCACGAGGCCCATCGCGACCAGCGCGGCGAGGCCGATATTGTCGAGCAGCACGATCCAGAACGGCGGGATGCCCGGGACAAGCGGAATCACCGCCATCACGAGCGCGAAGATGATGAGGGGAAGGCGCTGCGTCATCGCGCTCAATCCTTCTCTTCTTCGACCTCGGGCGCCGCGAGCGAGCGCAACACGAGCACGGGGAGGATCAGCGTGAACACGATGACTTCCTTGAAATTGCTGGCGTAGAACGACGAGAAGGCCTCGACGATGCCGACCACGATGGCCGCGACCGCGGTCAGGGGATAGCTGACCAGGCCGCCGATGATGGCGGCGATGAAACCCTTCAGGCCGATCAGGAAGCCGGTGTCGTAATAGAGCGTGGTGATCGGCACGATCAGGATGCCGGAGATCGCGCCGATCACGGAGGCGAGCAGGAATGCGATCTGGCCGGACAGCGTGGTGCGGATGCCGACCAGGCGGGCGCCGAGGCGGTTGACCGCGGTGGCGCGCAGCGCCTTGCCGGTCTTGGTGTAGCCGAAGAACAGCCACAGGGCGACGATGAAGCCGACCGTCAGGCCGTAGACCGCAAGGCTCTGGCCGGTGAAGCGCAGCGGGCCGGCGGTCACTGCGGCATTCGACAGCGCAGGCGCGCGCAGGCCTTCGGCGCCGAAGAACACCAGGCCGAGGCCCTGCAGTGCCAGATGGCAGCCGACCGAGGCGATCAGCAGCACCAGCACGGAGGTGTGCGCGATCGGCTGGAACGCGATGCGGTAGAGGAACAGCCCGATCGCCGCCACGATCAGGAGCGCGAGCGCGATGTTGACGGCGATCGGCGTGCCGGGACCGACCAGCGCGTAAATCAGACCGAGCAGCGCGACGGGAAAGGCGATGTTGAGCGCGACCGAGCGGATCACCAGCCGCGCATGCAGCGCGTTGCGGGCGAAGAACAGGTCGAGGGCGAAGGCGACGAGGCCCATGGCGACGGCAAGCCGTGCCGTCCCGGGCACCTGGCCGGTCGCCAGCATGGCGTAGCTGAGCGCACCGTAGGTGACGAATTCGCCCTGCGGGATCAGGATCACCCGCGTGACCGCGAACACCAGCACCAGGGCCAGCCCGAGTAGTGCGTAGATCGCGCCATTGGTGATGCCGTCCTGCAGCAGGAACAGCATGATCGTTGTGTTCAAGGCCGAGCGCTCCCCCTCAAGCGTCGGACCGCCTCGACCGGTTACGCCGGTCAGGTCGGCCGATATCGGCTGTTGAAAGCTGCCGATATTTGATATAGTCCATAACAATTATTAGATATAATCTCAAGGTCCCCGAGTGTCATGCGGGATTCTTGTACCGGGATTGCGAGCCTGGAGCGATGACTGTTTCCAAGACCGCCACCGATGCCCTCCGTTCGTCGCGGGCCCTGCGCAGGGAACCGGCCGATTCTGCCGGGGACGACAGCATGCTGCAACTGGGCGAACTGTCCGGATTGCTCGGCTATTCGTTGAAGCGCGCGCAGCTCAGGGTATTCGAGGATTTCCTGCGCTGCGTCGCGCCGCTGCAGCTGACGCCGGCGCAGTTCTCGGTGCTGCTGCTGCTCGACAAGAATCCGGGCCGCAACCAGACCGAGATCGCCAACACGCTCGGCATCCTCAGGCCGAATTTCGTCGCGATGCTCGACGCGCTGGAGAGCCGCGACCTTTGCGCGCGGATGCGCTCCACCAACGACCGCCGGTCCCACATCCTCGTCCTGACCGACAAGGGCCGCGCCGTGCTGGCGCGCGCCAAGAAGCTGGTCGCCAACAAGCACGAGGCGCGGCTGATCGAGGTGCTCGGTCCGGCCAACCACGCCGCGCTGCTGGAGATGCTGGCGAAGCTCGCGCAGGAGTTTTGAGGGAGCGCGACGGCCCGTCCGCTCGCAATGGCGCGTTGGGTTGATACATATCCGGCATGCGGGCGCCGCCAGGCGGCGAACCATCGTGGTCTAAAGCTTGTAGCCGATGTTCCGCAGCAGATCCTTCCGCCACGCAATGTCGGCGTCGGTTTCGACACCCAGCGGCGAGGCGCCATCCACCACGCCGAGCACGCCGCGCCCGAGCTCCGTCTGCGCGACGATCACCTGTGTTGGATTGGCCGTCGAGCAATAGATGCGGCAGACCTCCGGCACTGCGCGCACCGCCGGCAGCACGTTGACGGGAAAGAACCCGTCGCCGAGGAAAATCAGGAAGGTGTGACCGGCGCCGATCGCCAATGCGTTGTCGCGTGCCAGGGCGAGCGAGGCGTCGTCGTTACCGGAGCAGCGCACCAACCGCTTGCCGGAGGCCTCGCAGAAAGCCAACCCGAAGCGGATGCGCGGAACCGCGCCCACCAGCGCTTCGTGAAGGTCTTCCACGGTCTTGATGAAATGCGACTGGCCGAAGATGAAGTTGGTCTCATCCGGCTTGACGATGGGCACCACGGTGAGTTCCATGGCTTCGCTCCTGCACGCGAACTCCCCAATCCATGGTAGGCCGTCGGAGGGCGTTTGCAAGCGGCCACAGGCGCTCAAATGTGCCGGCTGTCTCTTCGGCTCACGCCGACAAGACCCAGCGTCCGTACTCACGACGGCTCTCAAGGGGGACCGGAAATCGCCGGGAGGTTGCGCGCCGAAGGGCGGCAATTGTGGTATCCTCCGTCAAGCGCGATGGCCCGTATGTTGCACGGGCCCTCGCAAAAGGCCGCGAAGCGTACCGAGCGTTTGCTAACGGATCTGAAGGGAGCGCTTCCGGGGGCTCGAGGAGGATCAACGCCGTGAAGCGGGACTTCGACCTCATCGTCTATGGCGCGACGGGTTACACCGGGGGTCTCATCGCCGAATATCTGGCGACATCCTATCGCGGCGACGATGCTCCGTCCTGGGCAATTGCGGGACGCTCGACCGACAAACTCCAGAAAGTGCGTGCCGACATCGGCGCACCGGACGATTTGCCGTTGGTGAAGGCGGATGCCGCCGAGCCGGCCAGCCTGCGTTCGATGTGCGAGCGCGCGGCCGTGGTCGTCACCACGGTCGGGCCCTATCAGCTTCACGGTCCCGAGCTAGTGGCGGCATGCGCGGCCACCGGCACGGCCTATGTTGATCTTTGCGGCGAACCGGGCTGGATGCGGGCTATGATCGACGCCCATCACGAAGAGGCAAAACGGACCGGCGCGCGCATCGTCTTCTCCTGTGGCTTCGATTCCATCCCGTTCGATCTCGGTGTGCTCACGTTGCAGGAGAAGGCGCGCGAGAAATTCGGACGCCCGGCGCGGCGGGTGAAGGCCCGTCTACGCAAGGTGAGGGGTGGCATGTCCGGCGGCACCGCGGCGAGCGCTCAGGCGACGCTGGCCGCCGCGGCGCGCGACCCGGCCCTGATCCGGCTGCTGACCGATCCCTTCGCGTTGACGCCGGGCTTCACTGGGCCGTCTCAGCCGTCGGGCCTCGTCCCCGAATATGACACGAGCATGCACGCGTGGCTCGTGCCGTTCCCGATGGCGCCGATCAACACCAAGAACGTGCACCGCACGAACTTCCTGTTGGGCCATCCCTACGGCAGGGACTTCGTTTATGACGAGATGATGGTGGCGCCGGGACTTGGGGACATCGCGAGCGTGACGACGGAGACGTTCGCCACGGTGGTGTCCTTGTTCGGGACCGGCGGTCTCAAACGCGGCGCAGGCCCGACCCGGGAAGCGCGCGAGAGGGGCTTCTACGACATCTTCTTTCTGGGCGAGGTGCCGGATGGCGGACGGGTCGAAGCCGTTGTCACCGGCGACCGCGATCCGGGCTATGGCTCGACCAGCAAGATGATCACCGAAAGCGCTCTCTGCGTCGTGCGCGACGTGCAGGGCGAGGGCGGCATCTGGACGCCGGGCGCGCTGATGGGGCCGGCCTTGCGCAAGCGTCTAAAGGAGCGCGCCGGCCTCACCTTCAGTGCGCGTTGAGGTCACGCAGTCGGCAAGTGTAGCAGCCCGTTCGGCCAAAAAAAGCGACTAAAGGGCGATCATACGATCTTCCGCTACGATACTTGAGCTTGGCTCCGACTCATCTGCTTGCAAGGAAGGCAGCCCCAATCCAGGGCCAAGCAATTGACGGCAGCGAAGCAGCGCCGCAAATCCGGACAGTGCGTCGAGACTGGTCCGAAGCAGCATCGGAAACTCGCTCGGCTGTTTCATTGTCGCACGGACCAGCGCGGCGAGATCGATCGTCCCGTTTGCACGCACTGCGGACAGGGCGGCGGCAGGAAGCTGCCGACCGGCCGGATCCATGATCACGCGGACGGCAGTCATAGGGAGGCCGCGCGCTGCAGCGACACTCGCCGCCACATGGGATTCGTTATCGACCGCCAGCGCGCCTGTACTCATATGCAGCGAGCGCTTCGCTTCTGGATGCATGGCGACGGTGGTCACACCAGCAATAGGGCCATAAATCGAACCGGGGATGAGTCGAAGCAAGGCTTGCGACCAGTCCCGATCAGTGAAGAGCTGAATCGTTTCCGAAACGATCGTCGATGCTACGACGCATGCGCCTGCCGGGAGGTCGGGCGAAAGGCCGCCCGCGACGCCAAAGCTGATGAGACCGCAGCAATCCTCAGCAATTGCCGACGCGAGAGACTCCGCGAGCGTGCTGCCATCGCCACCGCAGATCGCCTGCGTATGCAGGTCTGCAGCGATCCGCGCCTCAAATGCAAGTCCCGTGACTCCAATCACCGCTGCCATGAGTCCGCTCCCCGGATGCCGCGCTGGACCGCTTGTGTCCGCGCATGCGGGTCGTATCAGGAGTGTTCCGCTCCAACGCCAAATCGCAAATGACTAACGAGTTAGTTTCTGACGGATATGTTAGCTGCTTTGTTCTGGCGCCGTGATAAATGCTGCCCTAGGGCCGGGATCCGTGGCGAGCGTGAGATCGTGCCGGAAGCTGCAACAGCGCACTTGACGAGCCAAATCGGCGACCTCACGAGACGCGAGCCGATGCAATGTCCGCCGCATCTCCAAGTCATTGTGCGGAACGATTTGGAGCATTGTCCGCGCTGGCAGTTCGCCTTCGCGAGCGAGCGCAAGGATCATCGATACTATGAGTTGGTCGAGGATACCCTTCATCCCGAGTTCGATTACCGGTATTTCCTCATCAAGGATGCGGTTGACCAGGTTTGTGCCGTACAGCCATTCTTCCTAATGGACCTGGATTTGCTGGCCGGTGCGAGCCCGCGGTTTGGCGTAATCATCGACGCCATTCGCCGGGTGTGGCCTGGTTTGATGCGCGCCCGTGCGCTCATGGTGGGGTGCGTCGCCGGGGAAGGTCATCTTGACGGGGACGAGGCCTGCCATCGAGGCTGCGCGGAACTGCTGGCCTCTACGATTGCAATACATGCTCGTAGGCTCGGGGCGCGGCTGATCGTGCTCAAGGAGTTTCCGGCGCGATACCGACCAATCCTCGACTGCCTGATCGCTCACGGCTTCACCCGCATCCCGAGCCTGCCCATGACCAGGCTTTGCATCGATTACGCCAATTTCGATGACTATATGAATCATGCGCTCAACAGCGCAACCCGTAAGAAACTTCGCAAGAAGTTTGAGGCGACAGCGCGAGCCTCTCCATCCGTCGAGATGAACGTCGTCAACGACGCGACGCCGGTGATCGCGCAGATCTATCCATTGTATTTCCAGGTCTATCAGCGTTCGAAACTGCACTTCGAGAAGCTGACGGAACAATACTTCTGCGACTTGGGGCGGCGGATGGGGGACAAGGTCCGCTTCTTCCTCTGGCGTCAGAACGAGCGGATCGTCGCGTTTGCCGCATGCATGGTACACGGTGACGCGATTTATGCGGAGTACATAGGTCTCGACTACGATGTCGCCTTAGACCTGCACCTCTATCATTATGTGTTTCGCGACATGGTGAGCTGGGCAATCGCCAACGGGTACAAATGGTTTCGCAGCAGCGGGCTGAACTATGATCCAAAGCTGCACCTGAGGCACTTGCTTGACCCGATCGACTTATACGTTCGGCACACCTCCGCGCCGATCAACTCAGTGTTGAAGCGCATTTTGCCGGTGCTCGAACCGACGCGATATGACGAGACGCTTGCGAAGTTTCGTAACTATCAGGAGCTTTGGGCGCAGCCCGAGACTGGCCTTGGGGCCGTCGAGGATACGGCCTAATCCACCAAAATCACCCGCACGTCATTGACGTTGGTCAGCGTCGGGCCGGTCAGCAGCAAATCCCCGGTCTGGGCGAAGAACCCCGTCGCATCGTTGTTCTCGAGATAGGCCTTCGGATCGAGGCCGATCGATCTCATCTTCGCGAATGTCGTCTGGTCGATCACGGCGCCGGCCGGGTCGGTCGCGCTGCCGGCGCCGCCGTCGGCGCCGTCGGTATCGGCGGCGAGCGCCGAGACGTCGGGCGTATCCTTCAGCAGGCCGGCCAGTGCCAGCGCGTATTCCTGGTTGGGGCCGCCGCGGCCATTGCCGCGCACCGTCACCGTCAGCTCGCCGCCGGAGATGATCGCAACGCGCTTGCCTTCGCTGCGCGCCTTCAGCGCAAGCCGCGCATGCCCGGCCGCGACGTCGCGGGCCTCGCCTTCGAGATCGGCGCCGAGCGCGATGGTCTCGTAGCCGGCGTCCCGCGCGACCTTCACCGCGGCGTCGATCGAGGCCTTCGGCTTTGCCAGCAGTTCGAATGCCGCCCGCGCGAAGGCGGCATCGCCGGGCTTGCAGCTTTCGTTCGCGGGATCGTCGAGGGCGCGACGGACCGCGTCGTCGATCGAGAGATTGTATCTGGCGACCAGCGCGCGGGCGTCCGCCAGCGTGGTCGGATCCGGTACCGTCGGCCCCGAGGCGATCGCGGAGGGATCGTCATGCGGCACGTCGGAAATCGCCAGCGTGACGATCTCGGCCGCGTGCTGGCCGGCGCGCGCCAGCCGTCCGCCCTTGATGCGCGAGAGATGCTTGCGCACGGTATTCATTTCGCCGATCGGCGCGCCGGAGCGCAGCAGCGCGCGGTTGACCTGCTGCTTCTGCACGAACGTCACGCCCTCGACCGGCGCGATCCAGTTCGCCGAGCCGCCGCCGGTCAAAAGCACCAGCAGGAGATCGTCCGGGGTCGCTGTCGCGGCGAGCTGCAGCGTGTCGTCCGCCGCCTTGAGCCCGGCCTCGTCGGGCACCGGGTGGCCGGCTTCGACGACCTTGATGCGGCGGGTCGGCACGCCATGACCGTGGCGGGTGGTGGCGATGCCGACCAGCCGCGACGGATCGAGCTCGAGCGCGTCGAGATAATGCCGCTCGGCCGCTGCGGCCATCGCCGCGGCGCCCTTGCCTGCGCAGAGACAGATCACCCGTCCCTTTGGCACCGGCCGCAGCCGCGACGCCAGCACGACATCGGGATGCGCAGCCGCCACCGCGGCATCGAAGATCGAACGCAGGAAAGGACGACGGTCGGTCATGGCTGTGCCTTTGCGCGGGTCGGGACGTAGGTACTGTTCCCTCTCCCGCTTGCGGGGGAGGGGCAGGGTGGGGGTGCTGCCACGAGTCGTATTGCGGAGAAAGCCCCCACCCGGATCGCATCTTTGATGCGATCCGACCTCCCCCGCAAGCGGGAGAGGTAAGAGAAGATTGCGGCCGTTTCGATCGAAGCAATATCCATTCCGGCTCTAGTTGCCGCCGACCTCGCCGCTGATGACGTCGCCGAACAATTGCCAGCGCTCGCCCTTGAACTGCATCAGCTGCAGCTGCTCGATCGGCTGGAAGTCGGCAGGCCCGGTCGACAGCGTCACGCCGGGCAGCAGACCGCCCTGCGCGAATTGCTTCAGGCTCGCCGCCTGCTTCATCACATTGGCGCGGGTGAGGTCGTCGCCGCAGCGGCGCAGCACCTCGACCATCGTGGTCGCCATGTTGTATCCGGTCATCGCCGAGGCATCGACGCGGTTGGTGTCGGGCATGTATTTGGCGAGCAGTTCGTCGAACGCCTTCATGCCGGCATCGTCCTTCCATTGCGGATCGCTGGCGTCCTTGGCGTAGGCGGCCGAGATCACGCCCTGCGCATTGTCGAGGCCGGCCGGACGCATCACGGTCGCGGTGGAGGCCGAGACGTTGGAGACGATGGTCACCGGCTTCCAATTCATCTCGCCGAGCTTCTTGATCGCCTGGGCGCCGAATTTCGGCGTGGTGAAGAAGACGATGACGTCGGGATTGGAGGATTTCAGCCGCACCACATGAGAATCGATCGTCGGCTCGGCGACTTCATAGCTCTCCTTGGCGACGACGCGCGCGGGGTCGCTGGCGAAGCCGTCTTCCAGGCCCTTGAGGTAGTCCTTGCCCATGTCGTCGTTCTGGTAGAGCACCGCGACCTTGGCGGCGGGCTTCTCCTTGAGCAGATATTTCGCGTAGATCCGCGACTCGCTCTGGTAGCTGGGCAGCCAGCCCATGGTCCACGGGAAGGCCTTCGGATCGTTCCACTTGGTCGCGCCGGTGGCGACGAACAGCTGCGGCACTTTCTTGGCGTTGAGATATTTCTGGATCGCGGTGTTGGAGGCGGTGCCGAGCGTGCCGAACAGGAACAGCACCTCGTCGCTCTCGACCAGCTTGCGGGCCTGCTCGACGGCCTTCGGCGGCGAGTAGGCGTCGTCATAGGAAACGAACGTGATCTTGCGCCCGTTGATGCCGCCGTCGTCGTTGACCTTCTTGAACACCGCGGCCATCGCCTTGCCGACCACGCCATAGGCCGACGCCGGGCCGCTATAGGGCACGATGTTGCCGATCTTGATCTCGGTGTCGCTCGCACCGGTGTCATATTTCTTCTGCGCCCATGCGGCATTGCCGGTCGCGGCGGCGACGGCGAGGCCGAGCAGGGCGGTTGCGACACGGTGTCGGATCGGCATCGGCATTTCCCGAGATCTCCTTGTTGTTGCCGCCGCGCGACGGCGCCGGTTTCTTGTCGGGGTCTTGCCGGTTTACCTAGCGTATTGCCGGGCAAAGTGTAAGCAGGCATTGCCCGGGCCGGCCTGCGAGCGGGGCCGTGGCTTAGATCCTGGTTTCTGACGCGTTTTCTTCGCACGAACCGGTATCCGCTTCGTCCGAAAACGCGCCAACAAAAAGCCCCCTGCGACGGTATCGCAGGGGGCCATTCCCGGTCGAGGGGCGGCGGGAAATCAGCCGCCGACGTCGGCGCTGATGACGTCGCCGAACAGTTCCCATTTCTCGCCCTTGAACTTCATCAGCTGCAGCTGGCTGATCGGCGCGAAATCGTTTGCCGCGGTGTTGATCTTGACGCCAGGCAGCAGCACCTCGGTGCGAAAGTCCTTCAGGCTTGCGGCCTGCTTCATGATGTTCTCGCGGGTGAGGTTGTCGCCGCACTGCTTCAGCACCTGGACCAGCGTCTGCGCCACGCCGAAGCCGACCACGGTGCCGCCGTCAAGCTTGTCGCCTTCGGGGAAGTCCTTGGCCATGAAGGCGTAGAACTCCTTCATGCCGGGGTCATTGTCCCATTGCTTGTCGGAAGCGTCCTTCAGGTAGGCAGCGGAGATGATGTCCTGCGCGTTCTCGAAGCCGGCCGGCTTGATCACGCTGCCGACCGAGGCCGACACGTTGTTGAGGAAGTGGGTCGGCTTCCAGCCGATCTCGGCGACCTTCTTGATCGCCTGGGCCGCGAATTTCGGCGTCGCGATGTCGATGAAGACGTCGGCGTTGCTCGCCTTCAGCTTGACGATGTTGCTGTCGATGGTCGGCTGGGACGTCTCGAAGCTTTCTTCGGCGACGATCATGCTGGCGGCCTTCTGGCCGAGCCCGTCCTTCAGGCCCTTCAGGTAGTCCTTGCCGTAATCGTCATTCTGGTAGAGCACGGCGATCTTGGCGTTCGGCATGTTCTTCAGGATGTACTTGGCGTAGATCTGGGTCTCGCTCTGGTAGTTGGGCTGCCAGCCCATGGTCCAGGGAAAGTCCTTCGGGTCGTTCCACTTGGTGGCGCCGGTGGCGACGAACAGCTGCGGCACCTTCTTGGAGTTCATGTATTTCTGGATCGCCGAGTTCGACGGCGTGCCGAGCGAGTTGAAGATCAGCAGCACCTCGTCGCTCTCGACCAGCTTGCGGGCCTGTTCCACGGCCTTCGGCGGCGAATAGGCGTCATCGTAGGAGATGAAGTTGATCTTGCGGCCATTGATGCCGCCGGCGTCGTTGACCTTCTTGAAATAGGCGGCCTCGGTGCGGCCGATCACGCCATAGGCGGATGCCGGGCCGCTGTAGGGCATGATGTTGCCGATCTTGATCTCGGTATCGCTGGCGCCGGTGTCGTATTTCTTCTGGGCAAGCGCGGCGCTGCCGGATGTCGCGACGAGCGCGAGCGCGGCCCCGAGGACCGCAAGTTTCTTGGTAGCGGACATCTATGTCTCTCTCCCTGTTTGTCAGACGCATGTGTCTCGGCCCTCTTGCTTGGAGAGCTCTTTGTTTGGCTGCAGTGATTATCATTTTAGGCGGTTCGCCTCAATGAGAAGCCCCTGCGGCAAACGCCGCAGGGGCGGTATCTTTGGTCGACCTTCCCGGCCTAGCCGCCGACGTCGGCGCTCAAGACTTCGCCAAAGCGCTCCCAGGTCTCGCCCTTGAAGCGGATCAATTGCAGTTGCGAGAGCGGCGCGAAATCGGTCGCCGAGGTGTTGACCTTGACGCCGGGCAGCAGGCCGCCGGGCTCGTAATCGCGAATGCTGGCCGCCTGCTTCATGATGTTCTCGCGGGTCAGATTGTCGCCGCAGGCCTTGAGCACGTGGACCAGGCCCTGCGAGACGATATAGGCGTACATCACCGAGGCATCGGCCCGGTTCGCTTCCGGATAGTACTTATCGAGGAATTCGTTCCAGGCGATCATCGCCTTGTCGGTCTTCCACTGCGCGTCGGTCGGATCCTTGAAATATTGCGACGAGATGATGTCCTGGGCGTTCTCGAAGCCTGCCGGCTTGATCACGCTGCCGATCGATCCGGAGACGTTGTTGAGGAAATGCAGCGGCTTCCAGTTGAGCTCGGCGTTCTTCTTGATCGCCTGCGCCGCGAATTTCGGCGTCGTGATGTTGAAGAACACGTCGGCGCCGGAGGCCTTCAGCCTCACGATGTGGGAATCGATGGTTGGCTCCGTTACCTCGTAGCTGTCCTCGGCGACGATCATTGACGCTGCCTTGGCGCCGAGCCCGTCCTTGAATCCCTTCAGATAGTCCTTGCCGTAGTCGTCGTTCTGGTAGAGCACCGCGATTTTGGCGTCCGGCTTGTTCTTCAGGATGTACTTTGCATAGATGATGGACTCGCTCTGGTAGTTGGGCTGCCAGCCCATCGTCCAGGGGAATTCCTTCGGGTCGTTCCACTTGGTGGCGCCGGTGGCGACGAACAGTTGCGGCACCTTCTTCTGGTTCATGTATTTCTGGATCGCCGAGTTCGGCGGTGTGCCGAGCGAATTGAAGATCAGCAGCACCTCGTCGCTCTCGACGAGCTTGCGCGCCTGCTCGACGGTCTTCGGCGGCGTGTACGCGTCGTCGTAGCTGATGAAGGTGATCTTGCGGCCGTTGATGCCGCCCTCGGCGTTGATCTTGCGGAAATAGGCCTCCTCGGTCTTGCCGATCACGCCATAGGCGGAGGCCGCCCCGCTGTAAGGCATGATGTTGCCGATCTTGATCTCGGTATCGCTGGCGCCGGTGTCGTATTTCTTCTGGGCAAGCGCAGCGCTGCCGGATGCTGCGAGGAGCGCAAGCGCAGCAGCAAATGCCGCCAATTGTCGTATTCCAGACATGCCGTTTCTCTCCCTGATTGCAGATGATGTGTCGCGGCCCCCTGTTTCGAGGGCTCATTATTGGTCGTAAAAACTATCATCTTACCTGGGGTGTCTCAATGAAAAGCCCCTGCGGCATTGCCGCAGAGGCTGCGTCTTTAGTCGATCGCCCTCAAGGCGGGCCGCTGCTCAAAAATCCGCCAACGCGTTGGCTTGTGCGCCGCGCCAACCGCAGAGATTGCGGTCGAGTAAAGCGGCGCCTTTGAGTTGAGCGCGCGGACCGAACAGACCGGCGTGACGATCAGTTGCTCAGATTGCTTGAAATGATGTCCCCGAACAGCTCCCACTTTTCGCCCTTGAACCGCATCAGGCGCAGTTGCTTGATCGGCGCGAAGTCGGTGGCTGACGTGTTGATGCTGATGCCCGGCAGCAGCGTATCGGGGACATAATCCTTCAGGCTCGCGGCCTGCTTCATGACATTGGCGCGGGTGAGGTCGTCACCGCACATCTCCAGCACTTTCACCATGGTCTGCGCGGCGGCGTAGCCGAAGGCGGTGGCGCCGTCGAGCTTGTTGGCGTCCGGATAATTCTTCTTGAGGAAGGCGAGGAATTTCTCCATGCCGGGATCCTTGGCCCACTGCGGATCGGCGCCGTCCTTGAGATAGGACGCCGACAGGATACCCTGCGAATTCTCGAAGCCGGCCGGCTGCATCACGCCGCCGACGGAGGCCGAGACATTGGCGACGATCTGCAACGGCGTCCACGCGATCTCGGCGGCCTTCTTGATCGCCTGTGCCGCGAATTTCGGCGTCGCGATGCTGACGAAGGTGTCGGCACCGGCGGCCTTCAGCTTGACGATGTGACTGTCGATCGTGGGCTCGGATGTCTCGTAGGCCTCCTCGGCGACGATCATCGATGCCTTGTCGCCGAAGGCGTCCTTCAAGCCCTTGAGGTAGTCCTTGCCGAAATCGTCGTTCTGGTAGAGCACGGCGACCTTGGCGTCGGGCTTGTGCTTCATGATGTATTTTGCGTAGACCCGCGCCTCGTCCTGGTAGGACGGCTGCCAGCCCATGGTCCACGGATAATCTTTCGGGTCGTTCCACTTCGAGGCGCCGGAAGCGATGAAGAGCTGCGGCACCTGCTTCTCGTTCATGTATTTCCGGATCGCCGCGTTGCTTGCGGTGCCGACCGAGCCGAACAGCAGCAGCACTTCGTCGTTCTCGACCAGCTTGCGTGCCTGCTCCACCGTCTTGGGCGGCGAGTAGCCATCGTCGTAGGAGATGAATTTGATCTTGCGGCCGTGGATGCCGCCGGCATCGTTGATCATCCTGAAATAGGCCGCCTCGGTCTTGCCGATCACCCCATAGGCCGACGCGGGACCGCTGTAGGGCATGGTGTTGCCGATCTTGATCTCGGTGTCGCTGGCCCCGGTGTCGTATTTCTTCTGAGCCTGCGCGACATTGCAGCTCGTCAGGATCAGAGCGAATGCGGACACCAGCGCCGTCAGGGACGGACGTGCGGCAGTCATGGTTTCCCCACCTCGGGTTCTTTGTTTGGAGTATTCAATACCATCGGCGCGGGGCGTCAACAAAAAGCCCCCGCGACGGATATCGCGGAGGCTGTTGTTTTATTCCCGCAGTGCAACGTCACGTCACTGGGAGGGGACGTCGCCGGAAATGATCTCACCGAACAGTTCCCACTTCTGACCCTTGAAGCGCTGCATCTGCAGCTGGGCGATCGGGGCGAAGTCGGTGGCCGAGGTATTGATCTTGACACCGGGCAGCAGGGTGTCGGGCGTAAAGTCCTTCAGGCTCGCCGCCTGCTTCATGACGTTGGCGCGGGTGAGATCGTCGCCGCACATTTCGAGCACCTTGGCGAGCGTCTGTGCGGCGCCATAGCCGTACACATAGCCGCCATCGGTCTTGTCGGCGCCCGGCATGTACTTGTCGAGAAACTCGGCCCACTTCTTCATGCCGGGGTCGTTGTTCCACTGTGTGTCGGCACCGTCCTTGGCGTAGGCGGCCGACAACACGCCTTGCGCGTTGTCGAAGCCGGCCGGCTGCATCACGCTGCCGACCGAGGCCGACACGTTGGTGATGATCTGCAACGGCTTCCAGCCGAGTTCGGCGGTCTTCTTGATGGTCTGCGCGCCGAACTTCGGCGTGGTGTAGATCAGCAGCACGTCGGGATTGGCGGCCTTGATCTTGACGATATGGCCGTCGATCGACGGCTCCGAAATCTCATAGCTCTCCTCCATGATGATGCTGGAGGCCGCCTTGGCGCCAAAGCCGTCCTTGGTGCCCTTGAGGTAGTCTTTGCCGAAATCGTCGTTCTGATAGAGGATCGCGATCTTGGCGTCGGGCTTCTCCTTCATCAGCCACTTGGCGTAGATCTGCGCTTCGCTCTGGTAGCTCGGCTGCCAGCCCATGGTCCACGGGAAGTTCTTCGGGTCGTTCCACTTGGTGGCGCCGGTCGCGACGAACAGCTGCGGGATCTTCTTGGAATTCAGGTATTTCTGGATCGCGGTGTTGGACGGGGTGCCGAGCGGGTTGAAGACGAGCAACACCTCGTCGCTCTCGACCAGCTTGCGCACCTGCTCGACCGCCTTCGGCGGCGAATAGGCGTCGTCATAGCTGACGAAATTGACCTTGCGGCCGTTGATGCCGCCGCGATCGTTGATCATCTTGAAGTAGGCTTCTTCGGTCTTGCCGATCACGCCGTAGGCGGAGGCTGGTCCCGAATAGGGGATGATGTTGCCGACCTTGATCTCGGTATCGCTTGCGCCGGTGTCGTATTTCTTTTGGGCGAATGCGGCAGTGGACGTCGCGGCAACAGCGACGATCGCCGCGGAAATCGCGGCGATCCGAACGGTAGAAAGCATAATATCTCCTGGTTTGCTTCTATAGGCTGTCAGTTTTTCTTGAACTTTGCGGCCAGTTGCTGGGCAACGATCGCAACCTGCCTGGCGCCGTGAGGCACGAGGAAGATGACGAGGAACAGCAGCACGCCGAACACCGCGCCCGAAAGGCCCTTCGAAATACCCTCGGCGATGTTGGGCACGAAGATGATGAAGGCGGAGCCGACGATCGAGCCCGGCAGCCAGCCGACGCCGCCGACCACCATGCCGAGGAACAGCGAGATCGCGAGCTGGATGGTGTAGCCGTCGGGAGCCACGAACTGCACCGCGATGGCGCCGAGACCGCCGGCGACGCCGGTGATGCCGGCCGAGACGCCGAACGCCAGCGTCTTGTACAGCGCGACGTCGACGCCCATCGCGGAGGCCGCGATCTCGTTGTCGCGGATCGCCATGAAGGCGCGGCCCGAGCGCGAGCGCAGCAGGTTCACCGAAGCGATATAGATCGCGATCGTGACCACCAGCGTGAAGTAATACAGCCACATGTCCTGCCCCATCGGCAGGCCGAACGGCGCATCCGGCTTGGTGACCACGAGACCCTGCACGCCGCCGGTCCAGTGCTCGAAATAGCCCAGCTTCAGAAGCTGCGGCATCGCGGTTGCTAGCGCGAAGGTCGCGAGCGCCAGATAGACGCCGGAAAGCCGCAGCGCCGGCTGGCCGAACAGGAAGCCGAAGCCGAAGCAGATGATGCCGGCGATCGGCAGCGTGAGGGCATAGTTCATGCCCGCATGCTCCATCAGGATCGCCGAGGTATAGGCGCCGACGGCGTAGAACGCGCTCTGACCGAGCGAGAACTGGCCGGAGCCACCGGTCAGGATGTTGAGCGCCAGCACCGCGATGCCGTAGATCAGAAGCATCGTCATCTGGAAGATGATGAAGTTCTTGACGAACAGCGGGATCAGGATCAGCGCGGCGAGCACGACGAGCGAGGTGCCGTAGCCAAGCGTCATGGCGCGCTTGGGAACGGCCTCGACGGCCTGGCCTTCGGTGACGACTTCGACTTCTTCAGCGGCGCTCATGATCAAACTCGCTTCACGATGGCGCGGCCGAACAGGCCTGCCGGTTTGACGACCAGGACGACGATGATCAGCGCAAGCGCGATCGGAAGTTTCAGCTCATTGCCGACGCCGGGGATGTAGGTGCCGACGAGGTTCTCGAAGACGCCGACCAGGAAGCCGCCCATGACGGCGCCGAACGGGCTCGACAGGCCGCCGAGCACGGCTGCGGCAAATCCATAGATCAGCACGCCGAGCATCATGTTAGGCTCGAGGAACACCACAGGTGCGATCATCATGCCGGCGATCGAGCCGATCGAGGCGGCCATGCCCCAGCCCAGCGCGATCATCCAGGAGGTGTTGATGCCGACGAGGCGCGCCGATTCCGGCAGCGAGGCTGCCGCGCGCATCGCCAAACCCACCCGGGTGAAGCGGAAGAAGAAGAACAGCAGGAGCAGCATCAACAGGGTGATGCCGATCATGCCGGCCTGGTGGGTCGAGATCAGCTGGCTGCCGAGGAACGGCGAGGAGCCGAACGGCGTCGGATACTGCTTGATGGTGAAGTCCCAGATCAGGCCGGCGACCGAGTTGATGATCGCGTAGAGCGCGATGAAGCCGGCGACGTTGGTCAGGATCGGCGCCTTGGCCAGCGGCTTGAACAGCAGCCGTTCGATGACGATGCCGGCGGCGAACGAAAAGGCGACGGTGAGCACGAAGGCGCCCCAATACGGCACGCCCCATTGCATCAGCTGCCAGGACACGAAGGTCGAGAACATCGCCATTTCGCCCTGGGCGAAATTCAGATGGTCGATAGCCTGGTAGATCATCACGACCGCGAGCGCCATGCAGGCATAGATCGCGCCCGTGGCGATGCCGGCCAGGACCTGGTTGGCAAAAAGCTCCATTGTGCCAGCTCCCTCAGTAGCCGAGATAGGATTTGCGGACGTCTTCGTTGTTCGCGATGTCCTTGGCATTGCCCGACATCACGATCCGTCCGGTTTCGATCACATAGGCCTGGTCGGCGAGCTCGAGCGCCAGCTGCGCATTCTGCTCGACCACCAGGATGGTCACCTTTTCCTCGCGATTGATCTTGCCGAGGATGCGGAACAGGTCGCGCACGATCAGCGGCGCGAGGCCGAATGATGGCTCGTCGAGCAGCATCAGGCGCGGCCGCAGCATTAGCGCGCGCGCCACCGCGAGCATCTGCTGCTCGCCGCCGGAGAGCGTGCCGGCCTGCTGGGTGTAGCGCTGCTTCAGCACCGGGAAATGCTCGTACATCCGCTCGATGTCGGAGCCGATCGCCTTCTTGTCCGGGCGGCTGATGGCGCCGAGCTGCAGGTTTTCCTCCACCGTCATGTTGGTGAAGGTGCCGCGGCCCTGCGGCACATGGGCGATGCCGAGGCGGACTACGTTTTCGGTCGAGCGCGTGCCGATCGGCTTGCCCTCGAACTCGATCGCACCGGTCGACCGCACCATGTTGCAGATCGCCCGCAGCGTGGTGGTCTTGCCGGCGCCGTTGGCTCCGAGCAGGGTGGTCAGCGAGCCCTCGTTGAGCGAAAAGGAGAGGCCGTGCAGGGCCTGAACCTGGCCGTAATAGGCGCGCAGGTCCTTGACGTTGAGCATCGTGGTCATTGGTCCTTGCTCCCCAGATAGGCCTTGATGACATCAGGGTCGGCCTGGACCTGGGCCGGCGTGCCTTCGGCAAGCTTGCGGCCGAAATTGAGCGCGACGACATGGTCGGCGATCGACATCACGAGACCCATGTGATGCTCGACCAGCAGCACGGTGATCTTGCGGTCGTCGCGGATTTTGCGGATCAGGTCGCCGAGCACATAGACTTCCTCGTGATTGAGGCCGCCGGCCGGCTCGTCGAGCAGCAGGATCTTCGGGTCCGCGGCCAAGGCGCGCGCCAGTTCGACGCGCTTCTGGGTGCCGAACGGAAGTCCCGAGACCACGGTGTGGGCGACGTCCTCGAGATCGAGATAGCCGAGGATGTCGTGCACCTTCTTGTTCATGTCGGTCTCGCCGCGGCGGACCCAGGCGAGGCGCAGCGAGTCGCTGACGATGTCGCTCGAGGTGCGCGCATGCGCGCCGACGCGCACATTGTCGATCACGGACAGGTTGGGAAACAGCGCGACGTTCTGGAAGGTGCGGCCGATGCCGATCTCGGCGATCCGGTGCGGCGGGCGCGACAGGATGCTCTTGCCTTCCATCAGGATGTCGCCGGACGACGGCTGATAGAGCCGCGACAGGCAATTGAACAGCGTCGTCTTGCCGGCGCCGTTCGGCCCGATCAGTCCGAGGATCTGTCCGTGGCGCATGTCGAACGACACGCCGTTCAGTGCGATGATGCCGCCGAACACGACGCTGACGTCGCGAACCGCGAGCAGGGGATCATTCCCCTGCGCGAGTTGTGCCTGCGTCATCTCGTCTCGCCCGCCGTCTTCGAGCGGTGCGAGCGGCCCTGCGATGCGTTTCGCTGGACGTGATGGAGGCTATCTGATCCCCTCGGCCAAACGTGCAACTTTCCCTCCTACTCTGGTCTTTTTGCGTTCTTCTTTTTTGGATTGCGGCGCCATTCCACCGAGCGCCTGCTCGATGTTCCTTACCATCGCCACAAGACGAGGTCCAATGTCGTTGAGCAATCTGTCTTCCGTGAAGCGGAATGCCGGCGCGCCGCAATTGAAGGCGTAAGGACCGGTTCCGTCGTTCAATCTCAATGCGACGCCGACCGCGGCGACGTCGTTCTGCCAGTCGCCTGCGGACATCGTGAAGCCGTGCTTCGCGACCGTCTCGCCGGAGCGCTCGATGCCGTCGCGCATCTTGGCCCAGCGGCTGCCGTAGTGATCGCGCAGCTCGCGCAGTAAAGCCGTACGCTCGTCGGGCGGCAATGCCCAAATATAGGCACGTCCCATCGCTGTGGTTGCGATCGGCACCCGCGAGCCGACGTCGAGTTGTACGCCGAGCGCCAGGCCGTTCCGGCTCTGGCCGAAATAGATCATGCTGTGGCGGTCGCGACCGCCGACGGCGACTGCGCCGCCGGTCGCGCGCATCACTTCTTCTCGATAGGGCTCGGACAAATGCCGAACGCCGAGATTGGCGAGCGCGGCGTAGCCGAGTGCCATCGCCGACGGCGCGAGCTGGTACTTCTCGAACTTCGGTACAGGTGTAAGGTATCCCAGCTTGGTGAGCGTGTAGGTCAGCCGGGAAATGGTTGGCTTCGGTAACTTGGTGCGGGCGGCAATCTCCTGATTGCCGAGCAGCCCGTCATTGGGTTGGAATGCGCGCAGGACGTCCAGTCCGCGGGAAAGCGCGACGACGAAATTGCGATCGGTCGCTGCTTTCTTGCTAGCGCGCTTCATCCCTATCCTTGCCCTGCCCTTGTCATGCTCGTTGACAAGGCACGTGCTTCAAAATAACCCTCCATGTCAAGATGTGGAATTAAATTTCGCAGTGCGAAATTGGTCTAATCGTAGCGGCTCGACGCAAGTCGTGCAGCTACTCAACACAAGTTCAAGAACAAACATCCAGGGAGAGTCCCGGTGAGTGAAGTCGTCAAGCTCGAACGTCATGACAATATTGCCGTCGTCACGGTTAACAGTCCGCCCGTGAATGCGCTGAGCGCCGCGGTGCGCGGCGGCATTTTCGAGTGCATCAAGAGCGCGATCGATGATGCGCAGGTTCAGGGCATCGTGCTGACCTGCGCCGGCCGCACCTTCATCGCCGGCGCCGACATCACCGAATTCGGCAAGCCGCCGAAGCCACCCGGGCTCGCCGAAGTGCTGAGCCTGATGGAGAGTTCGCCGAAGCCGATCGTTGCCGCGATCCACGGCACCGCGCTCGGCGGCGGTCTCGAGGTCGCGCTGGCCTGCCACTATCGTGTCGCCACCAAGGACGCCAAGCTCGGTCTGCCCGAGGTGAAGCTCGGCCTGCTGCCGGGCGCCGGCGGCACCCAGCGCCTGCCGCGCGCGGTCGGTCCCGAACTCGCGGTCAAGATGATCGTCGGCGGCGATCCGATCGGTGCGGACGCGGCGCTGAAGGCCGGCCTGATCGAGGAGATCGTCGAGGGACCGGCCTCGGGCGGTGAGGCATTTGCGCGCAAGGTGGTCGCCGAGAAGCGTCCGCTGCGCAAGCTGCGCGACGATGACAGCAAGCTCGCCGCGGCCAAGGCCGATCGTTCGATCTTCACCAATGCGGTCGCTGCGCTGACCAAGAAGTCGCGCGGCCTCGAGGCGCCGTTTGCCGCGGCCGACGCCGTCGGCGCCGCGATCGACCTGCCGTTCGATGAGGGCCTGAAGAAGGAGCGCGAGGGCTTCCTCAAGCTGATGAACGGCGACCAGTCCAAGGCACAGCGCTACGCGTTCTTCGCCGAGCGCGAAGCCGCCAAGATCTCCGGTGTCCCCGAGGGCACCAAGGGCCGCAACGTGGCGCGCGTCGCCATCCTCGGCGCCGGCACCATGGGCGGCGGCATCGCGATGTCGTTCGCCAATGCCGGTATCCCGGTCACCTTGATCGAGACCGGCGAGGAGCAGCTCAAGCGCGGCATGGGCATCATGCAGAAGAACTACGAGGCGACCGCCGCGCGCGGTGGCATCCCGGCGGACGCGCCCGCCAAGCGCATGGCGCTGATCAACGGTGTCGTCGGCATCGAGAACGTCGGCGACGCCGATCTCGTGATCGAGGCGGTGTTCGAGACCATGGCGGTCAAGAAGGAAGTGTTCGGCAAGCTCGATCAGTACGCCAAGCCGGGCGCGGTGCTGGCCTCCAACACCTCCTATCTCAACATCGACGAGATCGCGCAGTCGACCAAGCGTCCGCAGGACGTGCTCGGCATGCACTTCTTCTCGCCGGCCAACGTCATGAAGCTGTGCGAGATCGTGCGCGCCGACAAGACCGCGCCGGACGCGCTGGTCACCGCCGTCTCGATCGCCCGCAAGATCGCCAAGGTGCCGGCCGTGGTCGGCGTCTGCGACGGCTTCGTCGGCAACCGCATGCTGGCGCAGCGCGGCAAGCAGTCCGAGAAGCTGTTGTTCGAAGGCGCCCTGCCGCAGCAGGTCGACGCCGTAGTGACGAAGTTCGGCATGCCGATGGGCCCGTTCGCGATGGGCGATCTCGCCGGTCTCGATATCGGCTGGCGCTCGCGCAAGGACCGCGGCATCAAGTCGGAGATCGCCGACGCGCTCTGCGAAGCCGGCCGCTTCGGCCAGAAGACCGGCAAGGGCTACTACAAGTATGAGCAGGGCTCGCGCGCGGCGCTGCCCGATCCGGAGGTCGAGAAGCTGATCGACGAGACGCTGGCGCGCCTCGGCCGCAAGAAGCGCGTCGTCAGCGACGACGAGATCCTCGAGCGCATGATGTACCCGATGATCAACGAAGGCGCGAAGATCCTCGCCGAGGGCATCGCGGCGCGTCCGTCGGATATCGACGTGGTCTGGCTCTATGGCTATGGCTGGCCGATCTATCGCGGCGGTCCGATGTTCTGGGCCGACACCGTCGGCCTCAAGCACATCGCCGATCGCCTGGCCTTCTACGCCAAGGAGACCAACGATCCCTCGCTCGAGCCGGCGCCGCTGCTCAAGAAGCTCGCCGACGAGGGCAGGACCTTCGCCTCGCTCGCCGCGCCGTCGAAGGCGGCGTGATTGGCCGACTGTAACCACGTGTCATTCCGGGATGCGCCGTAAGGCGCAGACCCGGAATCTCGAGATTCCGGGTTCACGCTGCGCGTGCCCCGGAATGACAGTTTCCAGAGTCTGGTTTCCATGACCTATCCCGGCGAACAATATTATCCCAACGGCGTGCAGTGGAGCGACGAGATCACGCGCGGCACGCTGCCGGACCTGCTCTCGAGCGCCGCCGCCGAATTCGGCGCGCGCCCGGTGCTCGAATTCCGCGACCGGCCGATCAGCTACGCCGAGCTGGAGGCCTTGGTCGAGACCGCCGCTGCGGCCTTCATGCGGGCCGGCTACGGCAAGGGCACGTCGGTCGCGCTGTTCCTCGGCAATTCGCCTGACCATCCGATCAATTTCTTCGGCGCGCTAAAAGCCGGCGCCCGCGTCGTGCATCTGTCGCCGCTCGACGGCGAGATCGCGCTGTCGCACAAGCTCTCCGATTCCGGCGCGCGGGTGCTGGTCACCAGCAATTTGTCGGCGCTGTTGCCGACCGCGCTGAAATTCCTCGCCAAGGGTCTGCTCGACCGTCTGATCGTCTGCGAGGACGACAATTGGGGCAAGGTCGGCACGCCGCAAACCGCGCTGCCCGACAATCCTGCTGTGATCACGCATCGCCAGTTTATCGACGGCGCGACCAGGCCATCGCAATGGCCGGCGGTCGACGTAGAGGACGTCGCGCTGCTGCAATATACCGGCGGCACCACCGGCCTGCCCAAGGGCGCCATGCTCAGCCATGGCAATCTGACCGCGGCGGTGACGATCTACGACGTCTGGGGCAAGCCCGGGCGGCTCGAACGCAACGCGATCGAGCGCGTGATCTGCGTGCTGCCGCTGTTTCACATCTACGCGCTGACCGTCGTGCTGCTGTCGGCGATCCGGCGCGGCCATCTGATCTCGCTACACCAGCGCTTCGACGTCGAGGCCGTCATGCGCGACATCGAGGTCAAGCGCGCGACGGTTTTTCCCGGCGTGCCGACGATGTGGATCGCGATCGCTTCGCTGCCCGATCTCGACAAGCGCGATCTTTCTTCGCTGGTGGTCGCCGGCTCCGGCGGCGCGCCGCTGCCGGTGGAGGTCGCGAAGATCTTCGAGCGCCGCGTCGGGATGAAGCTGAAGAGCGGCTGGGGCATGACCGAGACTTGCTCGCCCGGTACCGGCCATCCCAAGGAGGGGCCGGAGAAACCGGGCTCGATCGGCTTGATGCTGCCCGGCATCGAGATGGACGTGGTGTCGCTGGAGGATCCCACCAGGGTGATGCCGGTCGGCGAGGTCGGTGAAATCCGCATCCGCGGCCCGAACGTCACCAAGGGCTACTGGAACAGGCCGGCGGAGACCGCGGAGGCTTTCGTCGGCGACCGCTTCCTCACTGGCGACATCGGCTACATGGATGCCGACGGCTATTTCTATCTGGTCGACCGCAAGAAGGACATGATCATCTCCGGCGGCTTCAACGTCTATCCGCAGATGATCGAGCAGGCGATCTACACCCATCCCGCCGTGCAGGAGGTGATCGTGATCGGGATTCCCGACGATTACCTCGGTGAAGCCGCAAAAGCCTTCATCAAGCTGCGCGACGGGCAGCCGGCGTTCTCGATCGACGAGCTGCGCGCGTTCCTCACCGGCAAGGTCGGCAAGCATGAACTGCCGGCAGCGCTCGAGTTCGTCGACGAGCTGCCGCGCACCCCGGTTGGA
This sequence comes from Bradyrhizobium sp. UFLA01-814, assembly GCF_046718885.1. Taxonomy (NCBI): domain Bacteria; kingdom Pseudomonadati; phylum Pseudomonadota; class Alphaproteobacteria; order Hyphomicrobiales; family Nitrobacteraceae; genus Bradyrhizobium; species Bradyrhizobium sp. UFLA01-814. Next base: position 32,962 of record NZ_JAQOSR010000083.1, read on the forward strand.
AAGCTGTCGCGTCACGAATTGCGCCAGCAGCAGCCCAGGCCTTCTCAAACCAAGACTGCTCAAACCAAGACATCTCAATCCACGCAACAGCAGACTGCATCAGGATCCCGCTCATGACCGACGCCGTTATCGTCTCCACCGCCCGCACGCCGATCGGCAAGGCCTATCGCGGCGCGCTCAACGTCACCGAAGGCGCGACCTTGCTCGGGCACGCGATCGGCGAAGCGGTGGCGCGCGCCAAGGTCGATCCGAAGGAGATCGAGGACGTGGTGATGGGCGCGGCGATGCAGCAGGGCGCGACCGGCGGCAACATCGCGCGCAAGGCGCTGCTCCGCGCCGGGCTGCCGGTGAGCGTTGCCGGCACCACGATCGACCGCCAGTGCGCCTCCGGCCTGCAGGCGATTGCGCTTGCCGCGCGCTCGGTGATCTTCGACGGCGTCGAGATCGCGGTCGGCGGCGGCGGCGAGTCGATCTCGCTGGTGCAGAACGACAAGATGAATTCCTTCCACGCCCAGGATCCGGCGCTGCTCAAGATCAAGGGCGAGGTCTACATGCCGATGATCGACACCGCCGAGATCGTCGCCAAGCGTTACAACATCTCGCGTGAGAAGCAGGACGAGTATGGGCTCGAAAGCCAGCGCCGCACCGCCGCCGCGCAGCAGGGCGGCAAGTTCAAGGAAGAGCTCGCGCCGATCACCACCATGATGGCGGTCACCGACAAGGCGACCGGTGCCGTCACGATGAAGGAGGTGACGCTGTCGCAGGACGAAGGTCCGCGGCCCGAGACCACGGCCGAAGGGCTTGCCAGCCTCAAGCCGGTGCGCGGCGAGGGCTTCACCATCACCGCCGGCAACGCCAGCCAGCTTTCGGACGGCGCCAGCGCCTCCGTGATCATGAGCGACAAGGAAGCCGCCAAGCGCGGCCTGACGCCGCTCGGCATCTTCCGCGGCTTCGTCTCCGCCGGCTGCGAGCCGGACGAGATGGGCATCGGCCCGGTGTTCGCGGTGCCGCGGCTGCTGAAGCGCCACGGCCTCAAGGTCGACGACATCGATCTCTGGGAGCTCAACGAAGCGTTTGCGGTGCAGGTGCTCTATTGCCGCGACAAGCTCGGCATCGATCCGGAGAAGATCAACGTCAATGGCGGCGCGATTTCGGTCGGCCATCCCTACGGCATGTCGGGTGCGCGGCTCACCGGCCACGCGCTGATCGAGGGCCGCCGCCGCAAGGCCAAATACGCCGTGGTCACCATGTGCGTCGGTGGCGGCATGGGCGCGGCCGGCCTGTTCGAGGTGTTGCAGTAATTCACCGTCGTCCTGGCGAAAGCCAGGACCCATACCCCGCGGCCGGGGTAAGGGGCACGGACGGCAGTCGCCTTCGCAGGACAACGAAGGCCGGTGGTAATGGGTCCTGGCTTTCGCCAGGACGAAAACGAAACAAGACGTTAGGTTTCGCTCAAAAGGAGGATCCGATGGATCTCGCTTTCACCAAGGAAGAGATAGCGTTTCGCGAGGAGGTGCGGGAGTTCTTCAAGAACAACGTGCCGCCGGAGACCCGGCGCAAGCTGCAGGAAGGCCGCCATCTGTTGAAGGACGAGATGGTCACCTGGTGGCGCATCCTCAACAAGAAGGGCTGGGGCGTCACCCACTGGCCGAAGGAATATGGCGGCACCGGCTGGAGCACCGTGCAGCACTACATCTTCAACGAGGAGTTGCAGTCCTATCCCGCGCCGCAGCCGCTCGCCTTCGGCGTCAGCATGGTCGGCCCGGTCATCTACACCTTCGGCAACGAGAAGCAGAAGAAGGAATATCTGCCGCGGATTGCCAATGTCGACGACTGGTGGTGCCAGGGCTTCTCGGAGCCGGGCTCGGGTTCGGACCTCGCGTCGCTGAAGACCAAGGCCGAGCGCCGTGGCGACAAGTGGATCATCAACGGCCAGAAGACCTGGACCACGCTCGCCCAGCACGCCGACATGATCTTCTGCCTCTGCCGCACCGATCCGGCCGCGAAGAAGCAGATGGGCATCTCCTTCATCGTATTCAGCATGAAGTCGAAGGGCGTCACCGTGCGCCCGATCCAGACCATCGACGGCGGCCACGAGGTCAACGAGGTGTTCTTCGACGACGTCGAGGTGCCCTACGAGAACCTGATCGGCGAGGAGAACAAGGGCTGGGATTACGCCAAATTCCTGCTCGGCAATGAGCGCACCGGCATCGCCCGGGTCGGCGTTTCGAAGGAGCGGCTGCGCCGCATCCGCGCGCTGGCCTCCAAGGTCGAGGCCGGCGGCCGTCCTGTCATCGAGGATCCGGCGTTCCGCGAGAAGCTCACGGCCTGCGAGATCGAGCTCAAGGCGCTCGAGCTGACCCAGCTCCGCGTCGTCGCCGACGAGGGCAAGCACGGCAAGGGCAAGCCCAATCCGGCGTCCTCGGTGCTCAAGATCAAGGGCTCGGAGATCCAGCAGACCACCACCGAGCTGCTGATGGAGATCATCGGTCCGTTCGCCGCACCCTACGACGAGCACGGCGATGCCGGCTCCAACGAGAGCATGGATTGGACCGCGCAGATCGCGCCGAGCTACTTCAACAACCGCAAGGTTTCGATCTACGGCGGCTCCAACGAGATCCAGCGCAACATCATCAGCAAGGCCGTGCTGGGGCTGTAGTTTCCTCTCCCTCTCCCCGCGCTTGCGGGGAGAGGGTTGGGGTGAGGGGCATCTCTCCGAGCAACGACTGCCGAGAGACCTGTACCCCCTCACCCGGATCGCTTCGCGATCCGACCTCTCCCCGCAAGCGGGGCGAGGTGAAGAGGGCCCCGGTTTGAACAACGATCAGTTAGTTAAGGGAACGAACATGGATTTTGATCTGTCCGAGGAGCAGCGGCTTCTCAAGGAGAGCGTCGACGGGTTGCTGGCGGATGCCTACGACTTCGATACGCGCAAGAAGTACATGAAGGAGAAGGGCGGCTGGAGCAAAGCGCTCTGGGGCAAGCTCGCCGAGCAGGGCCTGCTTGGTCTGCCCTTCGCGGAGACCGATGGCGGCTTCGGCGCCGGCGCGGTCGAGACCATGATCGTGATGGAAGCGCTCGGCAAGGCGCTGGTGGTCGAGCCTTATCTCGCCACCGTCGTGGTCGCCGGCGGTTTCCTGCGCCATGGCGGCTCGGCCGAGCAGAAGGCCAAGTACATTCCCGGCATTATCGACGGCAGCAGGACCTTCGGCTTTGCCCAGCTCGAGAAGAACTCGCGCTACGATCTCTTCGACGTCGTGACCACGGCCAAGAAGAAGGGCGCCGGTTGGGTGATCGACGGCGAGAAGTTCGTCGTGCTCAACGGCGAGAACGCCGACACGCTGATCGTGACCGCGCGCACCAAGGGCGGCCAGCGCGACAAGACCGGCATCGGCGTGTTCCTGGTTCCGGCGGATGCCAAGGGCGTCACCAGGAAGGGCTATCCCACCCAGGACGGCCTGCATGCGGCCGACATCACCTTCACCAATGTCGAGGTTGGCGCTGCCGCTGCGATCGGCGATCCCGAGAACGGCCTGCCCCTGATCGAGCGCGTCGCCGACGAAGCCCGCATTGCCCTGTGCGCGGAAGCGGTCGGCGCGATGGACGAGTCGCTGAAAGAGACGGTCGAGTACATCAAGACCCGCAAGCAGTTCGGCGTTGCGATCGGCTCGTTCCAGAGCCTGCAGCACCGTGCCGCCGACATGTTCGTGGCGCTGGAGCAGGCCCGCAGCATGTCGATGTTCGCCACCATGGCGTCGGATTTCAGCGATGCCAAGGAGCGTTCGTCCGCGGTCGCCGCCGCCAAGGTGCAGGTCGGCAAGTCCTTGAAGTTCGTCGGCCAGCAGTCGATCCAGCTTCATGGCGGCATCGGCATGACCATGGAAGCCAAGATCGGCCACTACTTCAAGCGGCTGACCATGATCGAGAACACCCTCGGCGACACCGACTATCACCTCCGTCGCGTCAGCGAGGGCGGCGGGCTGCTGGCTTAACCACACAGGCGTCATTCCGGGGCTCGCGAAGCGAGAACCCGGAATCTCACACCACAACTTCTGGATTCCGGGTCTGCGCCTTGCGGCGCATCCCGGAATGACGCGTCAACAACAGGGAAACAACAACAATGAAAAACACCCCGTTCGATCTCACCGGCCAGGTCGCTGTCATCACCGGCTCGAGCCGCGGCATCGGCCGCTCCTCGGCCGAGCTTCTGGCCAAACTCGGCGCCAAGGTCGTGATCTCCTCGCGCAAGACGGACGCCTGCCAGGAAGTCGCCGACGGCATCAAGAAGGCGGGCGGCGATGCGCTCGTCATCCCCTGCAACATCTCACGCCGCAACGAGGTCGAGGCGCTGGTCTCGGGCACGATCAAGCATTACGGCAAGATCGACATCCTGGTCTGCAACGCGGCGGTGAATCCGTATTACGGCCCGCTGCTCGACATCACGGACGAGGCGTTCGACAAGATCATGGGCGCCAACGTCAAGAGCAACATCTGGCTCTGCTCGCAGACCATCCCGCAGATGGCCGAGCGCGGCAAAGGCTCGGTCGTGATCATCTCCTCGATCGGCGGCCTGCGCGGCTCGACCGTGATCGGCGCCTACGGCATCTCCAAGGCGGCCGACTTCGCGCTGTGCCGTAGCCTTGCCGGCGAGTGGGGGCCGAAGGGCGTGCGCGTCAATTGCGTGGCGCCCGGCCTGGTGAAGACCGATTTCGCCCGCGCGCTGTGGGAGGACCCGGACAATCTGAAGCGCCGCACCGCATCGACGCCGCTCCGCCGCATCGGCGAGCCCGACGAGATCGCAGGCGCCGTTGCCTATCTCGCTTCCGACGCCTCGACCTTCATGACCGGCCAGACCATCGTGGTCGACGGCGGCGTCACGACGGCGGCGACGTAAGGGCCGTTCCTTCGCCTCTCCCGCAAGCGCAGGGCTATCGCATTTCGTGGCGGTGCCCTCGTGGCCATCCTTCGAGACGCCCGCCTTCGACGGGCTCCTCAGGATGAGGTCTTGTTTTGCGGCACAATAGTAGACCCTCATGGTGAGGAGCGCCGCTTGCGGCGCGT